>JAVEYP010000465.1:0-2501 GCA_034003445.1 Desulfobulbus sp. | reverse complement strand
GGGTGTTGTCCTGGAGGGTGGCGCACATTACCTCGCCCAGCAGGTTGAAGCGCAACAGCGCCTCCCGATTGACGCGCAGCAGCCCGTCCACCGTTGCCCTGAGGCTCACCTTGCCCTCGACCACTTCCGACGAGTAGCCGACACCACTGCCTGCCAGGGCCTCGGCCAGTAGCAGGGCCGCCTCGTTCTCGTGGATTTCGTCCGGCCCAAGGCGCAGCACATAGACATGCTCCTTGCCCAAACGGCGCAGGTGCTCCACATCCTCTTCCCTGATGATATGGCCCTTCTTAAAGGCGCGCCCCTTGAATTGATCCTTGACGATTTCAGTGATGTCATGCGGCAGCACCATGCCCACCGCCTGTTCCACCGGGATCGTCGCTTGTTTAGAACTTGCTGTCATCACGGTCATTGTCGGTACCTTAGGGTGTTGTTGGACTCAGGGGGAGCGGCAAGGGCTCCCCTTGCAGATTAACGGCCACGACCTCCAGCCCCTGTGGATGAGCGCGGAGGATGTTCACCGTAGCATAAGCCTGAGGAATGTCCAGCAGCTGGGCCAGGGGCCGGTGCAGCAGGCGGGAGAGAATTGCCCGATTGACGCCCATGTGGGCCACCACAAGCAGGGGGCCAGACATGCTCCGGCCCAGTTCGGCCAGGGCCGGGCAGGCCCGGCCTGCCACGTCGGCGAAGCTTTCGCCCCCCTGCGGCCGGTACCCGGCTAGATCTTGCCCGCGCTGTTCGTAGGCCCCGGGAAAACGGGCCTGGATCTCGACCAGGCGAAGTCCATCCCACTCACCGAGATCGATTTCAGCCAGCGCAGCGATCCGCTCGATGTTCTCCATGGGTCGTCCGCTGACCAGGGCCGCGGTCTGCATCGCGCGGGCAAGGGGCGAGGCGCAGACCCTGCGGAAGGGGAGAAGGCCCAGCCATTGGCCCAGGTCGCGGGCTTGGCGGATGCCCTCTGCATTGAGCGCAAGGTCGGTGCGGCCAAGGAAACGGCGGGGTGACGGGTTGTCGACCGCGCCGTGACGGAGCAGGAAGATCAGTTGGTTCATGGCTGCTCATCGGTGGGCAAGAGGGTGGCCAAGGGCTGCCCGAGTGCGGCCTCGATTGCTGTGGCCACCTGCTCGGCCAAGCGGCGGCGGCCCTTGATGGCGTGTATCGCCTCGGGGTCGTGTTGGTACAGGGCGAGCTTCTCCTCGAAACGTGCCCGCACGGGGACAATGCGGCTGCCACGCACCAGCTTGTCGGCCAGGTGGACGATCTCGCGTTCACCGAGGCCCATGTCCGGGTGCCAGGTCATATCCCGGTGCGCGGCAACAATGGCCGCCGCCCGCGGAAAGCCCAGGTCCCGTAGCCAGCGTGCGCCTTCCTCCTCGTGATCCGGTTGTTCCTTGGCAAGGTCGTGCAGCAGGCCAGAGACCCGGCACAGTTCAACCTCAAGCGGCCGGCCGGTGGCGAGGATGAGACGCTCAGCCAGCAGGGCCGCCACCTCGCCCACGCGGCGACCGTGGGCCAACCCCTTGGTCGACATGGGATGGAGGTGGGTAAGGATTGCCTCAGCTTCGACCAGACTCGGCCAGTCCCGACGGACGAATTGCTGGACGCAGGCCGCGTGCTCTGCGGGCGTGTCCATGTCCAGGTGGATGAAACGATCCGCCACCTGTATCTCCCGCACCTGGCCCGGCTGGTCGGCCTCGACCCAGGCCAGCAGGGTGCGCAATCCGCCCGCGGGCTCCTCCTGGTCGCAGATACGGGGAATCAGTTCTGCGGCAATGAGCGGCGGGTGCCCGCGGCGGCCGGCGAACACCGGGTGGAGGACGCTGGCCGGTTCCTGGGTAAAGGCCTGAGTCAGCAGCCGGACCGTGCCGCAGCGCACAAGTGGGATATCCACTGGTAGAAGAAAAAAGCCGTCTGTATTCTCCCTCAGCCCAGCCACGCCGGCCCGGATTGAGGTGTACATGCCGCGGGCAAAGTCCCGGTTGTGCACCACCCGCGCCCCGGCTGCCCGCGCTGCAGCACTCACCTCCTCTCTGCGGTGGCCGGTGACCACCACCACCTCGTTGATGTGACTCCCATGAAACAGATCGAGACACAGGCCAAGCGGTGTCCGCAGTGCCTCCGGGTCCAGGGGCAAGAGCGGCTTGAGCGTGCCCATGCGCGAGGACAGCCCGGCCGCCAGCACGACCCCACTCAGGCGAGGTGTCATGCCCTGCGGCCAGTGGCCCGTTGGTAGATGAGTTCACCGACAATGGACACCGCGATCTCTTCCGGGGTGTCGGCCTCGATGGTCATGCCAATGGGGCAGCGCACCTGCTCCAGTTGGGCCTCGGTGACCCCGCGATCCAGCAGCCGCGTGTAGATGCTGTCTCGTTTGCGGCGCGAGCCGATCATGCCGATGTAGCCGGCCCTGGTCCGCAGGGCCTGTTCCAGCACCTCCAGGTCGTGCAGGTGGCCGCGAGTGACGATTACCAGGTAGCTGTCGCTGTCGATTTCCTGGGCCG
>JAVEYP010000464.1:0-2503 GCA_034003445.1 Desulfobulbus sp. | reverse complement strand
AGGTCATTGGTCACGTGGCGGGGCTTCTCAAGCAACCGAGTGATGCGTTGGCCGTCAAGCAGCACTGCGTAGTTTTTACGGATGAGCGAGACATCATCCACCTCCATCACCCCGCACGTCCCAAAGGCGCCTCGCCGGCCGGGCTGGAGCAGTTCATGATGATTGGAGGCGACATAACACTCGTCTGAGAGGATGACGCAGAACTCCGTGTTGATCTGCTCCCGGCCCAGCAGCACCGACCAGGCCAGCCCCTTGTCCAGGGCGGTGTTGCGCACATAGTTAATGGTCACGCCAAAGGCACGGCCGTCCCCGAAATGGTCCTCGATCACCTCGGCGCAGTAGCCGGTGACGATAACGATCTCGCGGATGTCGAGCTGGTCGCGCATCAATTCAACGATCCGCTGCAGGTTGGGGGTACCGTTGATCGGCAGCATGCTTTTCGGCATCTCCGCCGAGTAGGGCCGCACCCTGGTGCCCAGGCCCGCTGCGGGGATCAGCCCGACCAGCCGCGTCGCCATATTAGCGGCCTCCCCTACCGAGCGTCAGGGCGTAGTGGCAGAGGTAGTACATGTATTTGGCTGTTTCCTGGAGGTGCCCCATCTTAGAAACGCCGGTGGAGCGCGGCGCAAAGGTCACGTGAATCTCCTCGAAACGGCGACCGGCGCGGGCCAGGCGAGCGGCCACCTCAAGTACGTGCTCAAAGCCGTCCTGCTCCATGGGCAGGTCGGCCACCACCTCGCGGCGAAAGGCCTTGGAGCCGGTGTACAGGTCGGTGAGCTGCTGGTGGAAAAGCAGGTTGAACAGCCGGGTGATCACTTGGTTGCCGAACACCTTGAGCCAGCCCATGTGGGCCTGTTGGGGCTGGAGAAAACGCGACGCGTACACCACGTCACAGTGGTCGAGGCGGTGCACCATCTCCAGGATGGCCTCGGGCGGGTACTCGCAATCCGCATCGATAATGACAATGCGCTCAGCGGTGGCAAAGCGGATACCGTCTCTCAGCGAGGCGCCGTATCCCTCGTTGACCTTGTGTTCGATAACCACCGCACCGGGGAAAGAGTGGAGCAGGCGCAGGCTGCCGTCGGTGGAGGCATTGTCGATGTAGATAGGCCGCAGCGCAAGCGGTACATTGCTCAGGCGTTGGTGGAAGTCCGGCAGGGCCTCCTCTTCATTGTACACAGGCACGATGACGTCAACAGGTGATGTGTTCATAGCGGTCCAGGAAGACAGGGAAGGGCATATAAAAAAAGCCGGCCCCGAGGCGGAGCCGGCTCGTGCTCGTTGCTGCAGGAGGTCACAACGGGTTCGCGCTCAACGTTCTGCGTCGGGCGATGAGCGTCAGCAGCAGGCCCAGGCCGACTCCCCCGCCGACCAGCAGTGCGGGGTGAAGATGCAGCAGGCACCAGGAAAGGCCGACCAGAGGATAGAGGCAAAGGCGCACCAAACCGCGGAGCCAGGAATGCGCGGCGATGCTCTCGGCGATGGGTGGCGAGTAGGTGTAATACAGCTCGACGAAGCGCTGGCCGAGACCATTGGACAAGAGAAACTGGTCACGGAACTGGCGCAGCATTCGCACCTGAGGTGCGAGTTTGGAGCCAAAGGCCGCGGTGGCGATGAAGCACCCGCCCCCGCCTCCACCCCCGCCACCACTGCTCGCGTAGGGCAGGACACGGTAAAAGCCATCTGCGATGATGCGGGCGCCTTCATCGTTGGGATGGAGCCCGTCCTGGGTGAGGTTGGCCCAGTCGGCGGCCAGGGCGCTGTACGAGTCGACCACGGCCACCCCCATGCCGGCCCCCAGATCGCTGATAGCCTTGTTGTAGCCGGGGATGTAGCCATGGATGCCGGGGTCGCGGGTGTTGGGCGGCAGGGTGGAGAGGATCGGGGTGGCGTTGTAGAAGCGCACCGTATCGATCATCTTCGCCAGGTTGAACTTGACGGTGGAGAAGGCCACGCCAAAAATGGCGTCGTTGGCGCCTTCGAGGATGAGCACGTACTGCGGCTTGACCTCGAGCATGTATCCATTCAGCCGGCTTAGGCCGCCGGGTGTCTGTTCGCCGTTAATGCCCTTGTTGACCACCGTGGCCCTACCACCGACCATGGCCTGCAGTTGCGTCGGGTACGGAGCGGCGTTACCGTAGCCGGCAGTGATGGAGTCGCCCACGCACATGATCACATCCGCGGCGGCAGCGTCGCAAAACGGCAGCAGCAGAAAACAGAAGACAGTAGACAGCACAAATCGTTTCATAGTCGGGACCAGGCAATGAAGAAAAGCAAACAGCGGCCAAAGGCGATGGCCCGCCAAGTCAATTGTGGTAGGTTCTCGTGAACACCTGCCGCTTGTCCGTGACAAAAGGGGGCAACTGTTCAACCGCACTGTCTCCCTCGGCGGCCTCGATCTGGTCGTCTTCCTCGGGGACCACAGTCTCCGGCCTCCAGCCGTCACGGCTCCAGACGCTCGGCAGGGTGTCGTTGCCGGCGTCGCGGTAGCCCTGCCAAGTGC
>JAVEYP010000463.1:0-2504 GCA_034003445.1 Desulfobulbus sp. | reverse complement strand
AGCGCGGCACGGTGGTCAATTATAACCCGGACCGGGGGTTCGGCTTTTTCCGCTACTACCGTATAACCAACAATGTTCTCCATACGGAAACGGCGTTCTTCCATTTGTCTAAATCGACTTTGTCCTCGGACCATTTCTTCCAGGAATCATACCGAATTTTCGAGTTCCGGGTCGTGGAGGATCCAGCCAATAGGAACCGCTCCGAGGCCAGGGACATCCGCTTGCTCAAGGAGGGCTGACCACTGCCATGGCTGCAAACGACATCCTGCTGGCCGGCGACATCGGCGGAACCAAGACCGCACTCAGCCTTTACGACGCTTCCGGCCGGTCGCTCGGCCAGCGGACCGTGCAGAACGCCGATTACCATAACTTCGATGACCTCCTAGGAGAATTCCTTGCGCACCAGGAGTCGGCCCCTTGCTGTGCCTGTATCGGTGTAGCAGGGCCCGTGATCGACCAGGCGGTGACCCTGACCAACCTCGCCTGGTCACTCGAGGCGGGCCAACTGGCTGACCGGCATCGCCTGCGCCGGGTCTGGCTGATCAATGACCTGGTGGCCACGGCCATGGGTGTGACCCGCCTGCTGCCGACCGACCTGCACTCGCTCAATACTGGTATCCCACGTCCAGGGGCGGTCAGGGCGGTGCTCGCGCCCGGCACTGGTCTGGGCGAGGCCTTCCTTATACCCGGCGCTGTCGGCGAGGAGCCGCTGCCCACAGAAGGTGGTCATGCCAGCTTTGCTCCGCGCAACCGGGAACAGCTGGACCTGCTTGCCTGGATGCTCGAACATCAAGAACATGTGGCGGTGGAGCAGGTCTGCTCCGGGTTGGCTCTCCCCACACTGTTCGACTTCATGGCCCGCTGCTGTCCGCCGCCCACCTGGCTGGCCGACGAACTGGCCGCAGCCGATGATCGCACACCGGTAATCGTCCGTGCCGCCCTCCAGGACCTCGCAGGCGAGCTGGGCTGTGAGATCGCGGTGCGAACCCTGCGCATGTTTGTCGACATTCTTGCCGACGAGGCCGCAAACCTCGTGCTGAAGACCCTGGCCTGCGGCGGCCTGTTCATTGGCGGCGGCCTGGCGCTGCGGGTGCTGCCCTTCCTCCGCGCTGATTCCTTCATGGCCGTGTTCGCTCGGGGCACCTACCAGCAGTTGCTCGGGAACGTGCCTGTTCAGGTGGTCCTCAACCCAGAGACTGCGCTGCTGGGCGCAGCAGCCTACGCCCGCAGTCGGTGTGAGTGATGACTAGGCGCTGCCTGCACTGGTTTTCGTCTGGATGACCGACATGCCCCCTGACGACCTCGACTCGCGGTCCGGCGTCGAACGGTCCGCTCTGTTCGTGGCCACCCTGACATCGTTCATGGGGCCGTTCATGATCTCAGCGGTGAACGTCGCCCTGCCGTCCATTCAGGTGGACTTAGCGCTGGACGCGGTCCAACTCAGCTGGGTGGCTACCGCCTACCTGGTGGCCGTGGCCGTGGGGCTGCTGCCCGCGGGCCGGATCGCCGACATCCGCGGCCGCAAGCGGGTGTTCACCACCGGTCTTGTGGTCTACACCTTGAGCGCCACCGCAGCGGCCTTCGCCACCACCGGCTTCTCGCTGATTGTCCTGCGGGCAGTCCAGGGGC
Organism: Desulfobulbus sp.; assembly: GCA_034003445.1. Classification (GTDB taxonomy): domain Bacteria; phylum Desulfobacterota; class Desulfobulbia; order Desulfobulbales; family Desulfobulbaceae; genus Desulfobulbus. The sequence continues at coordinate 875 of JAVEYP010000463.1, read as the reverse complement.
TGGGGGTGAGTATGTTCGTTACCACCGGCATGGCCATCCTCATCTCGATCTTTCCGCCGGAGCGGCGTGGCCGGGCACTCGGCATCTACGTGGCCGCGGTCTATGTGGGGCTGTCGGTCGGTCCTTTTGTCGGCGGCCAGTTGACCCACCACTTTGGTTGGCGATCCATTTTTCTACTCATGGCGCCGTTGGGCGCTGGTTCGATAGCCATCACCCTGCTCTTTCTCAAGGGGGAGTGGGCCGAGGCACGAGGCCAGCGCTTTGATCTTACCGGCGCGCTCGTCTATGCCGTTTCGATGATCGCCCTGGCCTGCGGCGCCTCGACTCTGCCCTCGCTGTTCGGCGCAGTTCTGCTCGCCGGTTCCCTGCTCGGCTTCGCTCTGTTTTTTCGCCTGCAGATCCGCTCGCCGCACCCGGTGTTTGAAGTCTCCTTGCTCGTCCAAAATCGCATTTTCGCCTTTTCCAGCCTGGCCGCGTTGCTCAATTACTCGGCCACCTTTGGCACCACCTTTTTGATGAGCCTCTACCTGCAGTACATCAAGGGGCTGCCGCCGCAGACCGCTGGCATTGTGCTTATGGCCCAACCAGTGATGATGGCCGTGTTCTCGCCGGCCGCCGGCCGGCTGTCGGACCGGGTCGAGCCGCGGTTGCTGGCCTCGGCTGGTATGGGGGTTACGGTTGTCGGCATGCTGGTGTTCATCGGCCTGGGGACAGAAACCCCGCTCGGCTGGGTCGTCGCCAACCTTGTGCTCCTCGGGTTTGGCTTTGCCCTGTTTTCGTCGCCGAACATGAGTGCCATCATGGGCTCGGTTGCAAAGCACCAGTATGGCTTGGCCTCGGGCACGGCGGCGACCATGCGCTTGCTCGGGCAGATG
>JAVEYP010000462.1:0-2521 GCA_034003445.1 Desulfobulbus sp. | reverse complement strand
AGAGGGCGATCATCATGACCACCGAGGCCACCAGGATAAGGATGCGCATCAGCGGGATCGGCATGCCGAAGATGATCACCGGAATATTGGGCAGCAGGTCCTGCGGGTAGACATAGAATTTCGCGCCGTAGACGAGCATGATCGCGTTCTGAAAAAAAATCGACGCGCCGAGTGCCGAAACCACGGCGGACAGGCGCGGCGATTCACGCAGCGGCCGGTAGGCGATGCGTTCCAGCAGGATGCCGATGATACCCACCAGGCCCATGACCATCAGGGCCAGTAGACCGATGCCAAGAAACCCACCAACATGGTCGGTGAGGGCAAGCGAGGTGAGCAGGGTCAGGCCCAGGTAGGCGCCAATGGTGAACAGGTCGCCGTGGGCAAAGTTAATAAGTTTCAGCACCCCGTAGACCATGGTGTACCCCAGGGCGATGAGCGCGTAGATACCGCCCACGGCCAGGCCATTGGTCAACTGCTGGAAGAATTGTTCCATCGCCTCTCCGGAAGACCGCCGGGACTGTTAATTCCCGACGGTAGGAAGGAGTTTGCGGTCAATCAGGGCTGGGGGATGAAGGCACCCTGGTTGTCGACCCGGTAGACCCGGTAGACCTCGCCAATGCGGTCGCCCTTGTCGTTAAAGGAGATTATGCCGGTCAGGCCGGGGAAGTCCTTGAGCGATGTTTTCAAGTAAGCGGAGATTTTGCTCGACTCCACAGAGTTAGCGCCTTTGATGGCCTCAACCACCACGCGGAAGCCGTCGCCGGCGAGCACAGGATAGATCGATTTCGGGGCGCTGGTGTACTTTTTCTCGAAGGCGGCGACAAAGGACTTGGCTTCAGGCGTGTCAAGATCCTTGGGCAGAGGCGGAGTGATGAACAGGAAGCCTTCTGCGGCCGCGGGACCGGCGATCTTCACCAGTTCGGGGTTGTTGACCGCGTCACCGCCCATAAAGGGTACATTCCAGCCCATCTCCTTTTTCTGGCGCAGCAGCAGGCCGGCCTCGGGATAATAGCCGGTGAAGAACACAAAGTCCGGACTGGCCGCCTTCATCTTGGTGAGGATGGTATTGTAATCGCGCTCTCCCGGGGTCAGGGCGTCGAAGAAGACCACCTGGATGTTCATCCCCTTGAGGTTGGCCCGCGCTTCCTCGGCCAACCCCTTGGCATAGGAGGTGTTGTCGTGGAGGATAGCGACCTTCTTGTAGCCGAGTTTGTCGATGGTGGCGGTGGCCACCTTGCCCTGTTCGTCGTCCCGCGGGCAGGTACGGAAGAAGTTCTCAAGTCCCTTCTCGGAGAGTCGGATGGCGGTGGAACCGTTGGCTACCTGGACAATGCCGGCCTCGTCGTAGATGTTTTGGGTGGCCTCGGTGATGGAAGAGCCGTAGGTGCCGATCACTGCAACGATGCCCTGGGTGGCCAGGCGGTTGGCCGCAAGCGAGGCCTGGCGGGGGTCGCCGGCGTCGTCCTCGCTGATAATCTCGATATGTCTGCCGAGTACGCCGCCCTGCTGGTTGAGCTCGTCGGCGAGCAGACCAACCACCTGTTTCATTTCCTGTCCTTCACTGGCCCAGGAACCGGTCATCGGCCCCATCAGCCCAATTTTGATGGCATCGGCGGCAAAGGCCCCGGACGCCAGCACAAGACCCAACCCTGCTACAAGGCACACTAGTCTTTTCATCTTCTCCTCCCTGGTTGTGGAAAACGCGTGAGACAGCCGCTACTGCAAGTTACCGGGAAGAATTGCTATCAGTAAAATCCACAGAAGTCAATTATTAAGCCGGTCCGGCAGATGGAGCATGCCAAGGTATGAGGCGAGCCATTTCAACCACTAAGCATTGGAAACAGATGGTCCTAGACCATTGGCAATGAACTCCACCGCGCATTGCGGCCATGATGATTCCGATAAAGCAGGTGAGGATGTTGCTGTCGGTGCAGCCAAGCAAATTAGTGATGACTGGGCCAGCTGGAAGAGGAGCGTGGGCAGCACGGTTAGGGTCAAGACGTTGGCGGCTGAGGACAGAATCCGGGCTGGTAAGGGGTGGCGCTAGGTGGAGGAGGTCACCCTGCCGATCACCCCTAATCCGGCTAGAAGCGGGGAGCTCAAGGCAGTCTGGTAACGCGGCCGCGCTCAGTGGAGGCCAGCTCCGCACCCCGGGCCTGCTGGACATGGCCCACCTGGGCGTTGAACAAGGAGTTGGTCCTGAGCAGGACGAGGATGACGAAGCCTACTCGGAAGGAATCTACCGAGATGGAAAAGAAGCAAAGGATGGCCGCGCCGCTGACCAGAGAGGTGGTCTCGCAAAATTGGACAAGCCGTTAAGTGGAAAATCTGCTACCCGTAACGCCCTGAGATGGCATAACAAGGAGCAGAACATGGCAAAAGGAACGCGACGGGACCATTCAGCGGCCTTCAAGGCGAAGGTGGCCCTGGCAGCCATTGCCGGGGAAAAGACGCTTGGCGAATTGGCGCAGCAGTACGAGGTCCACCCGGGCCAGATCACGACTTGGAAGCGGCGACTTGC
>JAVEYP010000461.1:0-2524 GCA_034003445.1 Desulfobulbus sp. | reverse complement strand
CACCCAGATAGCTACCCGGAAGACGACGAGCATTTTGACACCATTCATTGCCCCATCAACAAGCAAGCTCTTGACTGCTTGATCGACAACGGTCTCTTTGAGTTTCATGTGCACACCCTTGACACCGGCAACGAGAGCGGAGAGCAGGTAGTTTGCTTAAAAAAAGACGGTTTTTCTGAGCGAAAGACAGCCATTAGGATCAAAAACCTTTATGTGAGCAGCAGGGACGCTGCCGCGTTGAAGAGTCACGCAAGCGGCCTTCCTACGTCCACAGCGACGACTGTCAATATGCCCTTGATCGACAAGGTGCTGGCCGACAAAAACAGCACAGTAGGCCCTGACAACCTTCTTGAGCAACCAGCCGCCGACGAGGAAAAAACGATGGTGGAGCAGGGTGCCGATGATTTCAAATGGGGATGGCCTGCAATGGTGACGTTTACAGGATTACCCCGCGAAAAGATACGATACTGGGCGGAAAAACTAGGCTTTGAATTAAAGAAAGAAGATCCCGATGATCGCAATAGCAAACCTGGCCTAATGATCTGCCAATTGAACAGAATAGCGAACTACAAGCGGTCGAAAACTGTGAGCTAAAAAAATATTTACCACCCTCGCCACCCTGTTTTCACCACCCCCCTGTAAATCCTTCCCGCCCTTGCCCGAACAAGCTTTCCGCTTGTTCGGGTTTTCTATTTTCACCACCCTTTCCCACTCTCTTTTGCCACCTAAGTTACCGAATTAACGTAATTTTTTTCATTGTCACCCGGTAAAACATGAGCTACCTTTTGAGCACGATAGGCGCGCACGGACAATATGCAGGTGGTCGACACCCTGCATGAATTTTTGGTCACGGAGCAGTGGGATGAAAAACGACGATTTGACAGCAATCGAAGAGGCTTACCGAAAAGCAGCAGCGGCGCACCCCGGCCCAGCATTTTCGCGGGAAGAGTTTTCCGCGTTCCTGGGTGGGGCGCTCTCGGTGGGGCGACTCAGCAACATGGACTCCGAGGGGATAGGACCGGCGGGGGCGTTTTACCAAGGCCGCAAGCGGATGTATTTGAAAGACGCGGCTATTGATTGGGCTATTGCCCGGATCAGCACCGGAAAGCCAGGGAGGCCGTGACCCCGATGAGCGAAAAAAGCAAAGCGGCTTTCCCCTCAAAGGCTGGCAGGCCGGAGAAAACCGCTTCAACAACTGGAATAGAGATTATCAACTCCCGGCATTTTCGTCAACGAATCAAGCGGATAATCGTATGGATGGCGGTCTGGGGGGTGATTCCCGCCTGTGGTGCAGAGTGGCTCATTCAGCGTGGAGGTCTGGCGCATGATTAACTTCGAGCGCATCAGCAGCAAGGCCCTTCCGCACCTGGAAACGCTCCTCCCGGAATTATTGCCTGGTGGACGCCTGATGGGTCGGGAATACACGTGTGGCGACCTGTCTGGTGGTCCTGGCGATAGCCTCAAGGTGAATATCGACAGCGGCAAATGGGCGGATTTTGCCGACACCGTCAAGGGCGGTGACCCTGTTTCCCTTGTTGCGGCAATCCGTCGTTGTGAGCAAGGCGAAGCGGCGGCGTGGCTGGAGACTTGGTTAGGAGTAGATCGACCGGCACCAGTGCCTCGGAAACGGAAGCCATCAGACACATGGAAGACGATACCGGCACCGGCACCGCCCGCCGCTATCGACCACCCTCGACACGGGCATCCATCCGGCACCTGGGAATATCGTGGGGCGTCCGGTGAACTCCTGGGGATTGTCTGCAGGTTTGACCAACCAACCCCAGCAGGGGAGAAGCAGCGGAAGGAAATATTGCCATTCACCTACGGCGCAGCTTCGACAGATAAAACTGGTTGGCGTTGGAAGTCCTGGCCGGAGCCTCGACCACTGTATGGCCTTGATCGGTTGGCGCAACACCCTGATGCCCCTGTTCTGGTGTGCGAGGGCGAAAAGGACACGGATGCGGCACAGCGACTGCTAACAGAGGTGGTCGCTGTCATCACCTGGCCGGGTGGAAGCAATGCCGTCGATAAGACTGACTTTGCGCCACTGAAAGGCCGGCGGGTGGCAATCTGGCCGGACAATGACGAACCTGGTGTCAAGGCTGCCGAAGCCGTGGCCCGAGCTGTACTGGCGGCGGGGGCTGTCGAGGTTTCCATCGTCGAGGTACCGCCGGCCAAGGTGGATGGATGGGGTCTGGCCGATGCTGAGGCGGAAGGCTGGACACGGGAGCAATTGGGTGGGTGGCTCAGGAACCACCGCCGGAAAATAGGGGTGGACGGCCCGACGGATCGACACGGCACCGCGGAGGTGAAGGTTTCAGACAGTGCGACAGAAATCGAAACACAAGACTGGCCCATCATGGATCAAGCAGCATTTCACGGGCTGGCAGGCGAATTCGTCCAATTGGCTTGCAGGAGCAGTGAGGCTGACCCGGCTGCTGTTCTGGCGACATTCCTAGTCCGTTTCGGGGTTGAGTGCGGCAGAGCACCGACCGTGTATGTCGGTGACACGAGACACCATACA
>JAVEYP010000460.1:0-2530 GCA_034003445.1 Desulfobulbus sp. | reverse complement strand
CTGCAGGGCAAGGATCGCACCGATCCCCCAGAACACGGTGGGGTTACTGAAGAAGCCTATTTTCAGAAGGCTGTCCTTCAGCGAACGGCAGTGAATCAAGTAGAACACCTGGAAGAAAATGACAAAGGTCACCGCAATGGTCTGTGCCCGGGCGAGCGCCAAGGCCTCGCCTACCGCGGCAGCCAGGGCCTGGTTGTAGGCCATGCTGAACAGGACAATGGTGCCCGCGGTCATGAGCAGCGACACCAGTACCACCCGGAAGACGACAAAGGTGTTGAACAGCGGCGCGTCCGGCCGGCGCGGAGGCCGGTCCATGATGTCTGGCTCCTTGACCTCAAAGGCGAGCGGTAGGGCGAGCGCTACCGCGGCCACCAGGTTGATCCACAGCAGCTGGGTGGGTAGCATGGGCAGAAGCAGCACCTTACTCACCGGGTCAAAGGGGAAGAACATGATGCCGTAGATGAGGATCAGGGCCAGGCCCAGGTTGGTGGGCAGCAGGAAGACGAGCGACTTGATGAGGTTGTCGTAAACGCGGCGACCTTCCTCAACCGCGGCGCTGATGGAGGCGAAATTGTCGTCGGCAAGCACGATGTTTGCCGACTCTTTGGACACCGCCGTGCCGGTGATGCCCATGGCCATACCGATGTTGGCCTGCTTGAGTGAGGGCGCGTCGTTGACGCCGTCGCCGGTCATGGCAACTATCTGGTTGTCGCTCTGCAGGGCCTTGACAAGGCGCAGCTTGTGCTCCGGGGCCACCCGGGCAAAGATGTTGGTGGTGCGGATGATGGCTGCCAGTTCAGCGTCGTCCATGGCGGCCAGTTCCACGCCGGTGACAGCGCCGCCCTTGCCGGCCAGGTTCAGGTCTTGGCCGATGGCGAGCGCGGTGGTGCGGTGGTCGCCGGTAATCATCTTGACCACGATCCCGGCCCGGTGACAGGCGGCAATAGCCGTGACCGCCTCGCTGCGTGGTGGATCGATCATGCCGATCAGGCCGAGGAAGGTGAAGTTGTTGCCCACTGTCTCCACGGTCAGGTCGTCCGATTCGTCTGCGGCCTGCGACCGACCAGCTACGGCAAGCACACGCATGCCTTTCTCACCCAGCTGATGCATGGCCTGAATGGTGTGCTCGTGCTCGTTTGTCAGCCGACAGCGCTGGACCACCACCTCAGGCGCTCCCTTGAGCAGCACCGTGCGCTCTTTGCCGCCGTGCAGGGTGGCCATATACTGGTGTTCCGAGGCGAACGGGATGGTATCGAGCCGTGGCCGCTCGGCCTTGAGTGCGTCAAGATCCTGGCCATCCTTGGCCGCGACCACCAGCAGCGCGGCCTCGGTGGGGTCGCCGCTGATGGCCCACTTATCGCCCTCCTTATTGAGGGCCGCATCGTTACACAGGGCCGCGGCACGAACAAGTGTGCTCAAGGCCTCGGGCAGGTGCTCCACCGGCTGGCCGTTTACCGTGAAACCGCCTTCGGGCGCGTAGCCAACGCCGCTCACCTGCGCCGAGGTCAGCGGGGTCCACAACTCGGTGACGGTCATCTCGTTGCAGGTCAGGGTGCCGGTCTTGTCTGTGCAGATGACCGTGGTCGAACCCAGGGTCTCCACTGCCGGCAACTTGCGGATGATGGCGTTGCGCCGGGCCATGCGCTGCACCCCAATGGCCAGGGCAATGGTGACCACTGCCGGCAGGCCTTCGGGGATGGCGCCCACGGCCAGGGCAATGGCAAAAATGAGCGTGTCCTTGAGGGCCGGGCCAAGGGCGATGCCCTGCTCGAGGGCCCGGTACACGCCTACGGTCAGGATCACGGCCGAGATGGCGATCACCCCGATAGTAATGTAGGTGCCTATTTCGGCAAGCTTTTTGGTGAGCGGCGTGTCCAGATCCACGGCGCCCTCAATCATGTCGGAGATGCGGCCGAGCTCGGTGCGCATACCCGTGCCTGTGACCACTGCGGTGGCCGTGCCCGAGGTGACCAGGGTGCCGCTGTAGGCCATGCAGGTGCGGTCGCCAAGGATGGCCGCTTCGTCGACTGGAGCGATGTTCTTCTCGGCAGGCACGGACTCGCCGGTGAGCGCGGCCTCCTCCACCTGCAGGTTTTTCAAATTTAGCAAACGCATGTCTGCGGGCACACTGTCGCCGGCCGCCAGCTGGACGACGTCGCCGGGCACCAGTTCAACAGCGGGCAGGGTCAGGTTGCGGCCGTTGCGGGTGACCGTAGCATTCTGCGGCACCATTTCGGACAGGGCCTCAATGGCCTGGCCGGCCTTGTATTCCTGGATGAAGCCGATGATGCCGTTGATCACCACCACGGAGAGCACCACCAGGCCATCCGTCATCTTGCCCAGCCCTACGGCCAGGCTACCCGAGCCGAGCAGCACCCAGATGAGGGGGTTGTTGATCTGCCGCCAGAGCAGGGTGAGGACAGAGTCCTTGCCCTTGCGGCGGATCTGGTTGGGGCCGTACTGGTCGAGTCGTTGTCGTGCCTCGTCATCACTCAGGCCGGATGCGCCGCTTTCAAGGAGCGGCAGGGCC
>JAVEYP010000459.1:0-2546 GCA_034003445.1 Desulfobulbus sp. | reverse complement strand
CGGTGCCTGGTGGACGAGAACGGCTTCTTCCATTCCACCCCGGCCGATGGCCTGGACGGCTTCTTCGCCGTCCGCCTGCGTTTTCGCCCCGGCTTGTAGTTTATGCCGACAATGTTTATATTCGACGTTTACTCTACGATCCCCAATCATCCTCCTAGGAGATTCCGTCAATGGCTGGAATAAAATCGACCATGGATCTGGTCATGGAGCGGGCCGCTCGCATGGGTACCGCCACTCCGGACGAGATGCGCCGCGAGGAAGACCTCAAGGCCGGTATGCAGCTGACCGCGGCCTATCTGAACGGCAAGCAGGCCAGCCTCACCACGCTGCTCGCCGAGCAGAACGAGGCACGGCGCGAGCCCGTCCGTAAGGGCATGCTCGAATCGCTCCTGCGCAACGTCTTTCTGCCCCGCGACGAGGACGGCACCAAACGCATCGGCCTGGCGCTGCAGGGTGTTGTCGATCTCAACCCCGACTCCGGCGACATTGCAGCCCTCTGCGAGGAGGTGCGGACGATCGCCAGCCAGTACGGCCAGCACCGCACGCAGCTCTACGACCAGCTGAAGGAGCAGATGCGTGTGCAGATCGAGCAGCTCCTTGCCCGCAAGGGCATGAAGGCCGACACCTCGCGCATAGATCCAACCATGGAGCCCCAGTTCAAGGACGAATGGGCGCGGCTCGAGGCCGACCTGGATCGCCAGTACGGTCAGGCCCTGGAGCAGTTTAAAACGCAGCTCAGGACCTGGAACGGGGCCTGAATATGGGCGCTCAGCTGGAACGGACCACCCGGCTGCAGGTAAGCCTGCGCCGCCGGCAGGTCGATGCCCTGCTCGTCTCCCAGCCGGACAACCGCCGCTACCTAAGTGGCTACACTGCGCCTGATCACGGCATTCAGGAGAGCGCCGGCATCCTGCTCATCCCGGCCGAGGGGCGACCCTTTCTGGTCACGGACGCCCGTTTCACCCTGCAGGCCGAGGCCGAGGCGCCGCTCTTCCACATCGAGCTGTCCACCCGCGGCCTGCTGCCCTCGCTCGACCGGCTGGTCGAGCGGCTTGGTCTTAAGAGCCTCGCCTTTGAAAGCGACTACCTGCTCTACTCGACCTTCCAGCGCCTGTCCGAAATGGCCGGCAAGCGGGGATTGGCGCTCGCCGCGCAGAGTGGCATGATCGAGGCAATGCGAGAGGTGAAGAGCGCGGACGAACTGGAGCTGCTGCGGGCATCGACCCGTCTGAACGAGAAGGTCTTCCAGTCGGTGTACGCCACCATCGAGCCAGGGCAGACCGAGCGTGAGGTCGCCCTTGCCCTGGAGCTGACCATGCGCGAGATGGGTGCCGACGGCCCGAGCTTTGCCACCATCGTCGCCTTTGGCACCAACGCCGCCCGGCCGCACGCCGTGCCCACGGACCGCGAACTGCAGGCCGGCGACCTGGTGCTCATCGACATGGGCCTGGTCTACCAGGGCTACTGCTCGGATATGAGCCGCACCTTTGTTGCCGGTCGGCCCGATCAGAACTACGTGGATCGGCACCGCATAGTGCGCGCCGCCATGCTCGCCGGTATCGGTGCCATTCGCGCCGGGGTCACTGGCGCCGAGGTCGACCGTGCTGCCCGGCAGGTGATCGTCGACGCCGGCTACGGCGACTCCTTTGGCCACAGTCTCGGCCACGGGGTGGGCCTGGCAGTGCACGAGGCGCCGCGCCTGTCCCGCGTCAATCGCAGAAAGCTGCGCGCCGGCATGGTGGTGACCGTTGAACCAGGCATCTACCTGCCCGAGTGGGGTGGTATCCGTCTGGAAAACATGGTGGTGGTGGGCGAGGACGGCAGCGAACTTCTGAACCACGACACCACCGGCCTCGACCTCTAACCCCGAGGCGATCCGCGCCCAGTTGCGAGCAGCTGGACACGTTCAAGAAGAGCGATGACGAACTCGGCCGCAACACCCGCCGGGTGATCCCGAACAGATCGACACCCCCTACCTGGACGCTAGCAGCAATGGCCTGCGCGCCACGGTGGAGCGGCTCAAAGGGCAGGAGGCCTGAGGCGACATCCCCTGATCCGTTCGACGCAACCACTTGGCCTCGCTGCCTGCGCACTACCTGTGAACCCGGCGCTGACCGGCAAACGAGGACAAACTTAATGCGACAATACATGATCGACGAGATCTCCTTTCTCGAACGCGACACCTTGGACAACTACCTCAAGCGCACCCTCAAACCCGCCGGACTGGAGAGCGTCTATTTCCTGCCCGTGCCGGACGACCTGCTCGGGCCCGAGCAGCAGGACCACGTGGCCTGCGGTCCGTTCTATTTCGCCGTCGTCCTCGAGAAATCCTCCCTGCGTTTCGAGTTGCTCGTGCGCAGTGCCAGCAACATGCACTGCTCTTGCATCGCCCGCGCTACTCCGGCGCAACGCCAGTTCGTGCTCGATTTCGCTGACCGCATGCTCGCCGAGGAGATGATCCAGGCATGAACGCGCCGTCCATCCCGCTTGAGGAACGCATCATTTTCGCCCTCGACTTGGCCGATACGGCCGAGGCCCTGGCCCTG
>JAVEYP010000458.1:0-2552 GCA_034003445.1 Desulfobulbus sp. | reverse complement strand
GGTCAGGGAGAAGTTGATCTTAACGGTCGCCGAGAACTGCTTCAGTTAGCGCGTTTTTCTGGCCGACGGGGAGAGCACTAGGCCCGCCTACGGAACAGGATACCGGGAAGGCTGATCTTGTACTGTTTCTCTCGCCTCTCTGCAAGAACCTGAACGACAAAAAAACGATCACCCACTTCGATTCTGGTGTAGACAACGTTTTTTTAGTCATCAACGCCATCGAACGACTTCGGCAAAACCGTGGCGCGGGTGCACAACAGCCGGGACATCGACCACGTCGAGTACGTCCTCTTTCCCCGGGTCGGCAACCTCAGCGCACTCAACCGCCACCTGCGCCCGGGTAAGCCATTCTCCGCTATTTGCATCGCCCGTACAAGCTCTGGTACCCTCACGCGAAAAGCCTCCGAGGGAGAACCAGGATTCGGCATCCTGCCGAGCGCCGTCCGCTGCTTCTACTGCGACCTAGTCGTGCCGCAAACTCAACTGGAATTTCCTCAAGGCCGGGCAGGCCTCCTGGTCGCTTCTTCTGGGCTGTGTGGCGAACTGGCAGTCGCCAAGGGCGACCAGACGAAGTGCGCGATGAAGGGACAATGTACCACATACATACTCCTAGGCAGAGGAACCACGGTTCCTACCAACAGAGCGCACACAAGGTCCTCTTTCCTAACACCATCGTGTTCCGCGACTTCCCGCTTGCGTGTTGGCCCTTTTGAAGATGCCCGACGAAACCTAAAAAAATCTGTACCCGCTAACGATCAGGGACGACCGCCGTGACTTCACGGACCCTTTTTGTAGAGCCTTGATCGCGGCCGCGCGCTCCTTACTTTCATGTAGACGCTGACAGACAAGGTCTGCTCGAGCGGTGGTGAGTGAACATTGGCGCGGTTAAGAGTTTCCTGCAGGGCGGGGGGCATCTACAGGCGCTGACCCCGGTCGGATTGGGGTTCAATAACGCCACGGACGGCCGTCGTAGTACCGATCCTCGTAGTTGTCGTGCCGATTGAAGCGGTCGTTGTAGGGGTTGGTATAGCGGTCGTGGCGGCGGCCGCCGTTAAACATTTCCCGACTGTCTCCCCGCAAGCAGCTGTTAAACTCCCGGGTCCCCGGCCGCCAGCGGTCTTCACAGTACTGGCAGCGACGGTCGTATGTACCGTACTCCCGACGGTTGTCGTATCGCTCGCGCCGTTCCCCGTCCCGTCTGGCCCGAGGGCGGGTGGGTGGAGGCTGCACAACCTGTTGTCGCGCCTGCTCCTCCGCGAGTTTCTGCTGCTTTTTTTTGATCGCCAGCCGCTGTTCATAAGGCATATTCCTAGTGGCTTCGGGGATGTGGCCGCTCTCATACTGGCGCTGCAGCTGTTCCCTGAACTGGCGAGAAAGTTCCGCCTGGACCGGAGAGGAAGCGCCATCTCCCGCTACCCAAGCGAACATGACCACCAGAAACGCCACTGTCCACCTTTGCCCGCGTTGTCGCTGTCCCATTTTCCCAAGCCTCTTGCGGTTAAAGTAAAGAGCCATCATGCGCGATGACAACCATTAAATAGTAGCGCACCTCGGGTCGGATTTAAAAGCGAAAGTGGCTATGAACGAAACTCAGCAGTTTTGATTGGGGCGTGAGCCAGGCATGCGTTGAGCAATCGTAACGGGAGTTCTGGTTCCCAAAATCTTCGGTTAAACCGGTAGCAAAATTCATCAAGATACTCCTGAAGATACCGGGACGAAACGCCATGAAAGGTTCCATTGATAAACTTTTTCATATTGCCGATCATAATATGCACCAAAGGCAGCCAGACATTGGCCTCTTTAGGTGGAGTTACCTTTTTACAGTGTGTGTGCTGCTTAGCGACGACATTCAGGGCAGGAAGCGCGTCGGTCTTGACCGTCTGGCCGGCACGCAGGTGCCTGGCGAGAAAAAGCCCAACGCTGTCTGTGCACACACTGTTCACAGCTTGCATGGCCACAAACCCGGCTCCTTTTTCTCGGGTTTCAACAGCCACAAGCACGGGCCGTTTACCCTCGGCACCACGGCCTCTCTTGCCGGAACGTTTGCCGCCGACAACCGTGTCGTCCAACTCAATCAGATTGGCGAGTCGGTAGATGCTGTCTCGATGGGCCATTGCTTGTCGTATTTTGCGCAGCATGGTGCGGGCTGAGATCCAAGAGACACCAAGGTGTTTGGCAGCCCGGAGAGCGGAAAGGCCTCCTTTATCCGAGGCCATGAGATAGATGGCCCAGAACCATTTGACCAGGGGTATTTTAGTAGCGTGGAACAAGGTGTCCGCGGTTATCGAGACTTGATGGCGGCACTGCGCACATTGATACAGGTGGCGCGAGGCAATCTTGTACGCTTTCATGCCGCCGCATGCGGGGCACTGAAATCCATTGGGCCAACGCACCTTGTAGAGTGCTTGGGCACAAGCGTACTCCGTACCGAACCGTTTTTGCCATTCTATCAAGCTTACTTTTGGCATCTGCATGGCAAGACCTCTTTTGAAATATCACTTTGATCTTGCATGTAAAAATAAGCGTGATGCTGAGTTTTGTTAAGAGCCACT
>JAVEYP010000457.1:0-2564 GCA_034003445.1 Desulfobulbus sp. | reverse complement strand
CTCCACCGTCGGGAACAGGCCGATACGCCGCAACGGAACTCGCGGGTGGAGCCTTGACTGGTTTTCTGTTCACTGTTAACAGCCAAATACATGTCTTTGTAATCCCTGTGGTTGTGGTTTACCTCAGTTGCCTGGGGATGTCAGGCCTTGTGCACATAAAAGGGCCATTTGTGGAAGAACCATTCGTTCCACAACAAGGGGATAATCCACCAGAAGTTCCACACCAGCGACTCGCCGTGCGAGAATCGCTCGGCCAGTTCACCCATGTGGTGGTTGCCCAGCCCCCAATGGCCGAAGTTGCCGTAGTAGAAGATCCCGTAGAGGACCGCGGCAAACAGCATGACACCGGCAGTGCGGAAGAAGAAGGAACCCCAGCCGTCCACGTTGCCCGGCGACGCGTCGTCGAAGTAGTGGTGCCAGATGAGAAAGGTGAAGAGGGTGAAACCGGCGATCTCCGCCGAATGCAGCCACAGGAAGCGCTGGACCTCGGCAGCACCCTTGGCAGCCTCGAGGTGCTGGAAGGTTTCTGCTGGTACCCACAGCGGGATCAGTTTCAGGCACAACAGGGCAATGGCATAGGCCCCCACAAGGGTAAGCAGGGTGGAGAGCAGGCCCTTCCAGGGCTGTGGCAGGGTGATCAGGCTCCACGGCTTCATGCGCCAGACGTTCGGAGTCATGAACAGGATGACAATAGCCCACTCCCACCAGCCGAACACCCAGTGGATGTGTTGAGTGCCGCCCAGGGCTTCCCACCAGGGCGGGTTAAGAGCCGCACCAGGGAAGAGCATGCCAAAGAAGGGCGCGATGAGCACTGCGTAGCAGAACAGGGTGACCAGCGAGGCCCAGCCGATTTCAGCCAACCCGCGGTTCGGCTGCGCCAGATTCGACGGCATCACCGGCCATTTGGCGAAGAAGATGGTGAAAACCGGGTAGGTGAAAAAGCCGATGAGCACAAAGCCCACCACCGCCACCTGGGCCAACAGGCCGGTGGCGGCGGGTTCGGCCAGCTTGGGCAGTTTGCCGGCCAGATTGGCCGCTTCCAGGCCGTAGTAGCTGAGGAAGTTGAAGCCCACGCCGAGCACGCGGTAGAAGAGCACATCAATGACGAACCAGACGATCACCACGTTGGCGACGGTCATGATTAATCCGCGCAGCGGTTGACCGAGCTTTTGAAAAGGCCAGTCCCCGAGAAACATGTGCTGCCAGAGCCCGACCAGGATCATCATGGCCAGGTACATGACAAAGGGGTAAGGAAACCACCCCACTGGCCCGCGCGGATCACTGAACAAAAACCAGGTACCCCAGGCGATAGCCGTAAAGACAATGAACGAGATGATGCCGGTAAGGGGTTGACCCCACCGTGGTTGGAACGCTCCCGCTGCCATGCTGCACTCCTCCTTGTGTGTTGTGTGAATAAGTTGACTTCCTGTCATACCGGGCGGGCAGGGCTTCCTGTTTTCCTGGGCCTGCCGCCGCTTCCCGTCCTCCTGTGCTGTTGCTTTGTGGACACATGCGCCGGCCCCCCTGGCCGGCGCATGTGTCTTTTCCCGTGGTGTAGCGGTGATCCTCAGCGCTTAACGATCATGGCCACAGCCTCACCGCCGCCAAGGCAGAGCGAAACCAGACCGCTCTTTTTGTCCTGGCGGATCATCTCATGCAGCAAGGTCACCAACAGGCGGCATCCGCTTGCCCCAATGGGATGGCCCAGGGCCACACTGCCGCCATTGACGTTGACCTTGGCTGGATCGAGCTTCAGCGTCTTCATCGCTGCCACGGTGGAGCCGCTAAAGGCTTCATTGATCTCATAAAGGTCGATGTCCTCGATGGTCATTCCTTCCTTTTTCAGGCATTTGGGCACCGCATAGATTGGTGCCACCAGCACGTACTTCATATCGATACCGTAGGATGCCTGGGCACCGATGGTGGCCATGATGGTGCAACCAAGTGCCTCGGCCTTCTCCCGGCTCATCACCACCACTGCGGCGGCGCCGTCGGAAATGATCGAGGCGTTTCCGGCGGTGGTCAGACCACCCTTCTGGAAGGCGGGTTTCATCTTGGCCAGCATCTCATAGGTGGTCTCTTTGGGGCACTCGTCCTTATTAAAGACCTTGGGATCGCCCTTGCGCTGCGGAATCTCCACGGACATGATCTCGTCGTCAAACTTGCCTGCGGCCTGAGCCGCCAGGGTCCGGCGGTAGGATTCGGCTGCGTAGCGATCCTGTTCTTCACGGCTGATCTCGTAGCGCTCGGAGCAAAGTTCGTTGGAGATGCCCATATGGAAGTCGTTGACGATGTCCCACAGGCCATCGTGGACCATATGATCGTGCATGGCGGCCTCGCCCATGCGGTAGCCAAAGCGGGCCTTGCTCAGGTAATAGGGGGCCATGCTCATATTCTCCATACCGCCGGCCACAACCACGTCGGCATCGCCGGTCTGGATAGCCTGGGCTGCCATCATCACGGATTTCAGTGCTGAGCCGCACACCTTGTTGATGGTCAGGGACTCAACCTCCCAGGGCAGGCCTGCCTGCACCGCCGCCTGCTTGGCCGGGTTCTGTCCGTAG
>JAVEYP010000456.1:0-2566 GCA_034003445.1 Desulfobulbus sp. | reverse complement strand
TCGAAGGGCATCTGGAGCGCGGCTGTAATGCCTACGGCACTTGCGAGCGCAACATCATTGCCCTGTCGATCCGCAACCGTGCGCTCCAGTCCTGCGCCCGGCGTCAGGGTTGCACCGTGACCGGCGACTTTAAAGGCGTGGCCAGCACAGTCTCCCAATACAACATCTGGGACGAATACCTCACCCAAATCTCGGGTCTGACCTCCTGCTTCCTGCGCGACGACCTGGCGGGCGTCGCCGATGCGCCCGGCCGCAATTATCAGCGCCTGCAGCAACTGTACGCCCAGAACCGCGCGGACGTGGAGCGGATCCTGTTTGGCAGCGATCGCGACCTGCAGGCCATCTTCCCGGGCAACAGCCTCGCCGCCCTGAAAGGCCTCAAACACTATTACCACGCCCCGGCCATGGGCAAGTGCTTCCCCAGATTCAAGCGAGTCGAATACATGTCGGGCGCGGTGGCCCGCAACGACAACAACTTTGCGCTGCTCGCCGACACCCGCATCCAGGTGGACGACCGGGTAGGGGGCGGCTACCGGTTTCGCAGTTTCTTTGTTCAAGATGGGCCGGTCCGCGATGTGACCCGAATTGTCGACAACTACCACGGATTCGTGGTCGACGAACGGCGCGTCACCCTCAAGCCCGCCACTCGCTGCGCCGCCTACGGCATCCCTGTTGGTTGCCGCTTTAGCGAGATTGGCCGCTACCGGAAGACGCCCACCTGGGTGAACACCGGCCGGCCGATAGAGGTACAGTGTCAGGTTATGGACCGGGGCGAGCGGTGCCAGGATGTTGCTACCCCGCAGACGACCCGGGTGGGCGGTGTCTGCGACACCGAGATGCGGCCGTTTACGGGCTGCCCCTGAGCAGGGGCGGTAAGCTGATTTTCAGCGGTGGCCAGAAATCGAAACTGCGGCAACCATTCATCAACACCGGAGCATGCCATGGCGAAAAACACCGTACAGTTTCAAAAAGGGCTTAGTTTGCCGCAATTCCTGACAACATACGGTACGGAAGAACAGTGCCGGGAAGCCTTGTTCAAAATGAACTGGCCGCGGGGCTTCCGCTGCCCAAAATGCGGTGACGAGCACCCCTATGCACTGCAGAGCCGCAAGCTGTACCAATGTCGGCACTGCCGGTTCCAGGCCTCATTGACCCAAGCTACCATCTTTGCCTCGACCAACGGCTCCTGCGAGGTCTGCTGCTCATCGACAATGCCTACTGGGGCGGTAGAAAGCGCGACGGAAAAAGAAGAAGGGGTGCCTCCGGCAAGAACCCGTTGGTCGCTGCCCTGTCGCTCACTTGCAAAGGACGCCCCTTGTACCTGAAAGTAAGTCATCTCAGCCGGTTCACCAGGGAGGAGATCGCCGTCTGGACCGCTCGAGTTAACGAGTCTGGGAGCCACGTGGTCTCCGATGGCTTGAACTGCTTTCCCGCCGCACTGACAACCAGTGTCAACACCAACTGATCATTACCTACATGAACGGCCGATATGACGACAAAATGGTTTTTCAATGGCTCAACACCGTGATCGGCAATGCAAAAAACGCTCTACACGGCAGCTACCATGCTATTAGCAGCCTCCATGTGCCGCGTTACCTGGCCGAATTATGCTACCGTTTTTACCACCAGCTTTCAGCTGGATGAAATGGTTGACCGATTGCTGCATGATGCCTTGCACACGCTGCCCATCCCACAGCGGCTGCTGAAACTGGCTGAGGTTCGGGGGTAATCAGAAATAAAAAAGCCGCCCCTAAGAGGGACGGCTTTTCCTACTATGCGGCTTAACTGAATTAGTGGCGGACCATCTCTGCTGTTTTCAGTCGGGCTATGGCGCGCTGTAGAGCGGCCTCAGCTCGTACCCGATTGATTTTTTCAGTAGCCTGCTGGGCTTGGGTCAGCCGCTTTTCAGCCCGTTCCTTTGCCCTAAGGGCCCGCTCAACATCGATGCCCTGACCGAATTCAGCGCTCTCTACAAGAAAAGTGATTTTGTTGTTGGAGACCTCGGAAAACCCTCCGGACACCATTAGGTATTTCGTCACCTTGTCTTTCTTGTAGCTCAAGGTCCCTGTCTTGATCGTGCTCAAAAAAGGAGCGTGATTGGCAAGGACACCGAATTCGCCACCAACACCGGGTGCGGTCACGATGTCTACTTCCTCGCTGATCACAGAGCCGGTCGGTGTTACGACTTCCAAATGAATTTGCGCCATGTACTCTTACCTCGCTTCAGCAGACAGTGGTTCAGGCCTTAGCTCGCTGGTTTGCAGCTTTCTCAACGGCCTCGTCAATGCTGCCGACCATGTAGAATGCCGTTTCCGGCAGGTCGTCATGTTTGCCTTCGAGAATTTCCTTGAAGCCGCGGACCGTCTCTTCCACCTTGACATATTTGCCGGGAGTGCCGGTGAACACCTCAGCCACGTGAAACGGCTGGGAAAGAAAGCGTTGCACCTTGCGTGCCCGGGTGACAGTCAATTGGTCTTCCTCAGCAAGTTCGTCCATGCCAAGAATAGCAATGATGTCTTGCAGCTCCTTGTACTTCTGCAACGCTACCTGTACGCCACGAGCGGTC
>JAVEYP010000455.1:0-2568 GCA_034003445.1 Desulfobulbus sp. | reverse complement strand
GGCTGTGGCCCCTTTTTTGACGTGCACACCCGGCGAGAGCACCGAGTTGACCACGGTACCCTCGATAACGCAGCCCGAGGCGACCATCGACGAGTTCACTTGGCAACCGTCCAGGAACCGGGCCGGAGCACGATCCATCGGTTGGTCGCCGTAGTCGGGGTTGGAGCGGATTTCCCACTCCTCCGGGGAGATGCCACTATTCTCGCGGATGATGTCCATGTTGGTTTCCCAGTAGGACTGGATGGTGCCCACGTCCCGCCAGTAACCATAGAATGGGTAGGCGAACACCCGGTCCTTGGCGAGCGCCCTCGGGATGATATGCAGGCCGAAGTCGACCTCCTTGCGATCCATGGCAAGCGTGCGCAACAGGTACTTGGTGTCGAACACGTAGATGCCCATGGAGGCCAGGTTGGTGCGCGGTACCTTGGGCTTCTCCTCCCACTCAATGATGCGGTTGTTGGTGTTGATGATCCCAGTGCCGAATTGGTGGATGTCGCGCTTGGGCACCACCATCATCCCGATGGTGATATCGGCTTTCTTGTGCTGGTGATAGCAGACCATGGCATCAAAATCCATCCGGTAGATATGATCGCCACTGAGGATGACCACCTGCTCCGAAGGGTTATTTTCAATGAAATCAATATTTTGTCGGATAGCGTCTGCCGTGCCCTGATACCAGTCTGAGGCCTGCTCACCGGTGCGCGGCGGCAGAATCTTCACCCCGCGGGTGCGGCCGGTGAAGTCCCATGCCTCGCCGTTGCCTATATGGGCCATCAGGGACAGCGGTTTGTACTGGGTGAGGACGCCGACCTTACTGAAGCCGGAGTTCATCACGTTGGACAGGCTGAAGTCGATTATTCGATAGAGGCCGCCGAACGGCACTGCCGGCTTGGCTCGGCGGCTGACAAGCAGGTTCAGCCGGCTGCCAACCCCGCCGGCAAGGAGAAGGACCAGGGCGTCGCTGCATTCTCTCATTTCAGTTCCTCCCCGTCACCGAGTCCGGTTTCAGGCCATTTGTCGGGGTTGATGCGCGGCGCCACTGTGCAACCGCAGCCGATGCGGAACCCTTCCGGTACGTTGTTGTTCCAGCCGATGACGCTGACGTGGTTGACATCTTCGCACCTCGGCCGGCCGACGACCACGTTACGGTTGAACACGGTGTTGACGTCGCTGACCATGCGGTGCAGCTGTACGTTTTCATGGACGATAGTGTCGAAAAACAGGATGGAGTCGTTGACCTCGGCCCCGGCCATCACGTGGACCCCGGGGAAGAGGATCGAGTTGCGTACCGTACCATTGATGATGCAGCCGTTGTAGGCCATGGAGTTTTCCAGGCAGGCGTGCGGGCCAAGTGTAACCGGCTGGCGGTCGCTGATAGCGCGGTGGCCCAAGTTGGTGCGGATGCCCCAGGCCTCCAGGTCGATTCTCGGGTTCTGGCCGAGCAGGTCCATGGAGGTCTGCCAGTATTCATCGATGGTCCGCGTGTAGCCCCAGTAGCCGCGAAATTTGTAGCCATAAACCTTGAAGCGCTCACGCATAAGCATTGGGATGATGTCGCGTCCAAATTCGTAGGAGCCGTTTTCCTGATTTTTTTTGAGCGCGTCAAAGAGCACGTTTGGCCGGAAGCAGAGCACGGTGAGCGAGGCCCAGTTGCTTTTCGGCGCGTCCGGCTTTTCCTCGTAGGAGAGCATGCGGCCGCCCTCCAAGCTGTCCTCGGCGATCTCCGCTACGCCGAAGCGGGAGGCGGACTCCGGCGGCACTTCGATAAAGGCGGCGGTAACGTCGGCGTCCTGCTCCGTGTGGTAGCGGATCATCTTGCGATAATCCATCTGGTAGATGTGATCGCCGGAGAGGATGAGGATGACCGAGGGGCCGTAGTAACGAACGTAGTCGAGGTTCTGGTAGACGGCGTCGGCCGAGCCCCGGTACCAGTGCGGGTTTTCGTAATCTTTGAACGGTGGCAAAATGGAGATGCCGCGATTACGACCTATCAGGTCCCAGGCGGCACCGGTGCCAATGTGATTGATCAGGGAGTAGGACCGGTACTGGCTGAGGATGGCAATGCGCTCGATGCCTGAGTGGATAAGGTTGGAGAGGGGGAAGTCGATCACCCGGGCGAAACCGCCGAAGGGGACAGCGGATTTGGGCCGGTAATGGGTGAGGACACCCAACTCGTCGACACGACCACCTGCCAGGATCATCGCTAAAGTGGAGGGTCTGTACATAGGATTACCGTGCAGAGGGTTTATCAGGCCCCTAACGGGAAAGAACTCTTCGTCATGGGACGCTGAGGATGAAATACATTCTTAATTACATAG
This sequence comes from Desulfobulbus sp., assembly GCA_034003445.1. GTDB lineage: Bacteria > Desulfobacterota > Desulfobulbia > Desulfobulbales > Desulfobulbaceae > Desulfobulbus. The sequence goes on along the minus strand of JAVEYP010000455.1, from coordinate 250 downwards.
TATTGTAAAAACTGTCGCTGTCGCAAGCACTATCTGCGCCGACGCCGAACGGCCAGAGACTGTTGCACGGGAAGGGGAGAAGGGGCACAATGTTCCGTGAGCGGGCCCCTATTTGTCGTGTTTGGTAATGAGACGTATGAGGGTCTAGGTGGAGATCTCCTGATTCTCCCGCAGGGGCAGGTTTTTCAGGGGTGCCTCGGCGCGCGCGGCCTCCTTGTGGCCGCCAGCCGGACCGAATTTGCCGAAGGCA
>JAVEYP010000454.1:0-2577 GCA_034003445.1 Desulfobulbus sp. | reverse complement strand
TGGGCACGGGCGGCAAACTCAAGGTCAACTGAGCCGGCCGGAACCCAGCTTAGGAAGCGAACAACACTAACACTGTCATGCAAGGGTTTTGCAAGGAGATTTTTCCGCTAGGCCGCACGAGCCTTTGCGTTCCACGACCTGACTGCTTATTCTAATAGGGCAACACGATGGACGCTGTTTGGTTGTTCATGGACATTTGTCAATGCTACATCAACACAGGGAGGACATCATGGCTGTCAAGGTTTTTATCAAGAGGAAGGTCGAGGAAAAGAACATCCCCGAACTGGACGCACTGCTTAGAAAGATGCGGGCCATGACCTTGGGCAGAAAGGGGTACATATCGGGTGAGAGTTTTAACCGGGTCGATGAGCCTGGCGGGAGCATGGTGATCAGTACCTGGCAGACACTTGATGACTGGCGGGAATGGACCCTGAGCAAGGAGCGTATCGAGCTGCAGGAGCAGATCGACAAACTGCTTGGCGCTGCCACCACGTACGAGGTTTTCGAGAACGCCTGAATTGGGCGAGTATCGCTGCGACCGACATTGGCTGCGGTCTTGAAACGCACAACGGCCCGTCGTTTGACGACGGGCCGTTTTTTTTGGTGCGCCCAGCATGGGGCATTTCTGTGGAGGCAAGCCCTGTCCTCAATTGATCAAAGTGCACGAAGCGAGGCTACAGCTGCCCAAGGGTGAGGGAGCGTGAGCAGCAACCGGGGTGCCCCTATGGTGATTCCGTGTGCCCAAAGCTCAATGACTGGCGTGGCCGTTGCGGCCGTTACCGTTGCCTCTGCGAACGGGCACCTCCGGCTTCTTCATCTGCAGGCTGAGGGCCCGCGGGCCGCAGATCCGGCCTACAGTGCGGATGAATTCCGGGCAGGCGCGCACGCCCATGTCCTTCATTACCTGGATGTCAACCTGGCCGCGATTGTCGAAGTGGAAGGTCAGCAGCACCGGCGTGGCGCCATGGAACCGGTACAATTCCTCTTTGAGGTCCATCATGTGCTGGCGGGAGGTGGACCCGGCAGCGAGGGTGATCACTGCACGTTCGGCGTACTGTTCGAGTGCCTCGTCCAGGGTGCGCACTTCCTGGGCGATCACCTTGGGTCGTAACTGCTCCTGCTGTTTTCCTTCCTCGTCGTGCGCCCGCTCCTCGACACCCTCTCCTCCCTTGGCAAAGCGTTCGCTCTGCTGCACCGTGCCGGTCACCACGAGCGGCTGTTCGCTGGTGAGCAGGTGCGAGCACCCGGCAAAGGTGGAGGGGAAGACGATCACTTCGACGCTGGCGTTCATGTCCTCGAGCACGGTGAAGGCCATGCGGTCGCCCTTCTTCGATTTGTGCTCCTTGCAGTTGGCGATCAATCCGCCGATGCGCACCGTCTGACCGTCGCGCAATTGTCCTGCTCCGGCGATGTCCGTGTCGGTCACCCAGCGCAGGTCGTTCTGCACCCCTTCCAGCGGATGACCGGTGAGAAAGAAGCCCACGGTTTCCTTTTCGCCGGCGAGACGCTGCAGCTTGGGCCACTCAGGGATATCCGGTAGTTCCACCTCGGTTGCATCTTCCTGTGCGCTGGCTGACTGACCGACCCCGAACAGGCTCATCTGGCCGCTCAGGCGGTCGCGCTGCACGGCCTTGGCCCGGTCGATGCACTGGTCGAGAATCTCCATGTACTGGGCGCGGCGGCCGGCCATAGAGTCGAAGGCCCCGGCCTTAATGAGACTCTCGATGACCTTGCGGTTGACCTTGGAAGAATCGATCCGACCGCAGAATTCGCTCAACGAACGAAACGGTCCGTTGCTCGTGCGTTCCACGAGGATCGCCTCCAGCGCAGCGCCGCCGACGTGTTTCACTGCGGCCAGGCCGAAGCGAATGCGGTCGTTAATCACTGTGAAGTCGTTGAAGGACTCGTTGATGTCCGGCGGCAGGACTTCGATCTGTTCCTGGCGGCACTCATTGATGTACTTGACCACCTTGTCGGTGTTTTCCACGTCGCAGGAGAGCAGGGCGGCGAGGAACTGGGCCGGGTAGTGGGCCTTGAGGTAGGCGGTCTGGTAGGCGATGAGCGCGTAGGCGGCCGAGTGCGACTTATTGAAGCCGTAGCCGGCGAACTTGGCCATCAAATCGAAGATGTACTTGGCCTTGTCTTCGGGGATGTTGTTTGCCTTGGCGCCAGCCATGAATTTGCCGCGCTCCTTTTCCATTACCTCCGGGATCTTTTTGCCCATGGCGCGGCGCAGGATGTCCGCATCACCCAGGCTGTAGCCGGCCAGGATGTTGGAGATCTTCATCACCTGTTCCTGGTAGACGATCACCCCGTAGGTCTCCTTGAGCACCTCTTTGATCTGCGGCAGCGGATAATCAGGCTGTCGGTGGCCGTGCTTGGTGTCGACAAAGGTGTCCACCATGCCTGAGTTGAGCGGACCCGGTCGGTAGAGGGCGACCAGGGCGATCAGGTCGGAGAACTGCTCCGGCTTCATGCGCATCAGCAGGTCGCGCATACCATCACTCTCGAGTTGGAAGACGCCGAGGCTATTCCCGCGGCAGAGCAGGGCATAGGTCTTGGCATCGTCCATCGGAA
>JAVEYP010000453.1:0-2585 GCA_034003445.1 Desulfobulbus sp. | reverse complement strand
CACGTCTGGCGGGTAGGCCAGGGCAAGTACGCCTGTATTCTCAGCCTGCTCGTTGAGGAGCAGGTCGAACCAGAGCAGTTCAAAGAAAGGTTGAGCGTGCACGAGGAACTGGTGCATGTGACCGTGGAAGTAAATCAGCGACCGCAGGCAGGTGAGGAGGGGTAATGAGTTGCCGCGCGTTGGAAGGCTGGGAGATCCGCGAATTGTTTCGCACGACCATCGACAACAACCGCAACCAGATTCTGGCCGAGGCGATTAGCCTGCCGGGTCGGGCAGGCCGGGATAGCACCGTTCGTCAAACGTTGCAACGCGTTCACTCGCCAGTCTTTTCTCCGTGCCCTGCGACTGGGTTCAGGGTTCCTCCTCCAGATCGGCGAAGTCACGGCGCAGGGCCTGCAGCCGTTCGTGGTAATCGGTGCAATCGCCGTACTCGAGGAACTTGTGATAGCGACTATGCCTGGCAGCCACCCGGCGGGCGTGCTTGATCGGACACCAGTACTGCTCGGTACGCGCCGCGATCTCTTGGACGTAGGGGATCAGGCCATTGAAATAGCCGCAGTAGACGCAGTTGATCTTCTCGATGAGGTTCAGGTAGCTCAGGCTGTGGCGGTCGATGACGATGTAGTGGCTGCGCTGCACCTGCGGTATGCGGTAGAGCCGGAAGCAGATCGCCTGATAGACGGAGATGCTCAGATCCAGGAGTAGGGCCGGGATAATGCACAGCCAGATGAACGGCGCACTGATGATGTTGATCACCGAGGCGTGTCGCAGGTAGCGGGCCACACCGACAACGAACAGCCGTTGGTAGCGGCGCGCCTCGGTCCCGAAGAGCACCCGGTGGCCGCGCACCTGGTAGGAAAATTCCGTCTCCTTTTTTGCCAACTCTTCGAGCAACTCGGCTTCCAGTCGCTTCATCTCTTTAATCAGGTCTTCTATGCGGTTCATGCGTCTCCATGGTTGTGCCGAGACCGCCTGTACAGCCTCCGGGTGGTCGGGGTGAAGGGGCGGGCGCTGTGCGCCGGCATTGTTCCGCTCGACTTACCAGATCGCCCGGAAAAGAGAAGGTAAATGGGCGGGGCGCATCAGGCGAGGACCGTGTGGATAGTTTCTTTTTCCTTTTTCTAGCCCGGGTAATGTTTTCCGCCCACAGATCTCTGACAAACAAAGGTGCGGTTTCGCCCAGAATTTTGGTCTTCTAAGTCATTCCTGTTCGTCGGCTCATGGGCGGTAGCTCCCCGGGCGATCCATCACTCTCAGCTCTTGCCTTTGGCTAGTATTTATGCTTCTGTTCATAAACGAAAAATGGGTGTACCTACAGGAAGTTTACACCCCTATTCGTCGCGCCTATGCCGGGCGCACACAAATTGTTGCAGGTGACGTTTGGCCCAGCACTCATGTTTGTTCGAGAAAAAATAAACATGGCCTGAGGAACATTTGAACTCAGGGGATAGGCAACTCTTTCAACACTTTTAAAAATAGGTAAGGAGAAAAAAATGGATGATAAATGGTTAGTCAGTTTGCAAACTGCTGATGCGCAATCAGGTTATGAGCTGGCGATTAAATTGTCCAGAATGGCGGTTAAATATACCCAACCTTCTGATGAAATCCGGAGCAAGTTAAGGCCGATCTATTCAGAAAATGCAGACAGTTTAATTGCCACGTCACAGGTAATAGCTATCAATTTCCAAACTATAGCGGCTGCTAATAATTATTGGCGCGCATAAATTTGGTGGTTTTGTAAAAAAACTGGATGAAGATTGTTTAACGCCCGCGGACGCTTAGGGCCGTTTGTTCGGGAAGATTTTCAAAGTGCGCTGTAGCCAAGGTGTGAGACTACTTCGTTTTGTCGATATTTTCTGTGCTGCTTTCAGGATTACTGCGACTTGTAGGAATGGCGACCGTGCGCAGGCAATTGGCAGGCGATGTTCAACCTGGGTCACTCCTCTGAAAAATCGCGCTGCGATGAGTTTGTCCGCTTCAAGACCGAGCAAAGGAAACCTTTCCTCGGTTTCGAGTTCCCTTGGGGGCTGCGCAAGAAAGGCAGACGCAGGGCGGGTGATGCAAAAGACAAAAAAGAAATATCCTGCACCTGTGGCGGTAATGCTCAGCTGGATCAGGGCGACGTGCTGTGAACTGCGAACTGGGACAATACCTCCATGAAGTACGGAGCGAATGTCGGTAGCACTGCCTGGACAACAGCCTGGTAGATCAAGCTATCAAGCACAGCAAGGACTTCCAGAAGACAAAGACCTCCTGATTGCTTTAGGAATTACCAGCTTTTTGGGTGGCAAAAATTGGTCGCGGCGGCTCGAAGAAATGCTTGAAATTCCGCTCAGCGCTCGCGGGCAAACGGGCATAAAGAATGTCGTTGATGTGCCTCAGTGCGATCTTGGTGCAGGTGATCCCCGTGGCGCTGGGCCTCTCGGCCTTTGTGCTTGCGCCGCCGTTCGCCTTTAGCTTGCTCCGCTCTGCCGGCCCCGCACCTTTCTCAACGCAAGGTGGTGGCTGCGGTCCGTCTGTCAACCCATTGCTGTAAAACTCTGCCTATGCTCTCCAAAAAAAAGGAAATAATGGATACCGGCTTG
>JAVEYP010000452.1:0-2588 GCA_034003445.1 Desulfobulbus sp. | reverse complement strand
GAAAAAGGCGCCCCGTTGTTTGGGGCGCCTGTAAGTTATCTGTTGAAGTTGGATTACTTCATCAGAATCATTTTCTTGGTGCTGCTGTATTTGCCGGCGTGCATTTTGTAGAAATAGACACCGCTGGATACAGCCTGGTTGTTGTTGTCGCGGCCGTTCCAGACGATGCTGTGCTGGCCGGCATTCTTGTCTTCATTCACCAGGGTTTTCACCAATTGGCCCTTAATGTTGTAGATGCCAATGCTCACGGGGCTGGCTTCCTTAACGCTGTAGCGAATGGTGGTGCTGGGATTGAAGGGGTTGGGATAGTTGCCCTGCAGCTCGGTCACCAAAGCGGGCATGCCGGGATCATCGTTGTCAACATAGCCGCCATCGCTGTGGATGGAGAAATCGTCCACGTAGAAGATGAAGGCGTCGTCGCTGACGCAGCGGATGCCGACACGGACAATTTGGTTGTCGTAGGTGGAGAGGTCGTAGATATATTCCATCCAACCGGCGGGGGCTTCAACATAGTTGCCGGGGCTCACATATTGGAAGCCCTGAGGGATGATGTCGGTACGTGTAGTAACGCCAACGCGGAAACGCTCCAAGCCATAGTTCGCGGTGTGGGAGCGGGCATAGAAGCGGACGGAGCTGTTGGTTCCCATCTGAATGCGCGGGGTAATCAGCCAGTCGTTGTTGGGACCATTGGTCGCCGCAAAGCTGGCAGCCATCTTGGAACCGCTGTGGGCTGTGATACCTGTGATGGGAGGTGTGGTGGCGCTGGGATTGAAGATCATGTAGGCCATCGGGCCACCGGTATTCGGGAAATAGACATCTGTGATGCCATAGGTATCGGAAAGGTCAACGTCCAGAAGGGTCCAGGGAGCAAACAGCAGAGCGAAGTCGTCGTAGCTTTCAAAGTCGTCTTCAAAGACGATTTCGGCAAGCTGGAGATCGACGATTACTTCAATCTCGGCGGGCTCGGATTCACCGGTGGTGTGAACAGCGGTCACGCCATAGGTGTAGGTGCCGTTGGGGACGCCATATTCGGTGTAGGTGGTGGCGGAGGGGTCGTTCAAAGTGGCGATGAGGGTGCCATCGCGATAGACCTTGAAGCCAGCCACAAGGCGTTCGTCAGCTTTGGCTGCAGCCTGTTCGGCAGACTTGGCACTGAATGTCAGGGGAGCCTTGCTGTAGCTGATGCTTTCGTGTTCGGCAATCGGAGTAAGCTCAACTGCCTTGAGGGCGTTGGTCTCTGCCACGAAGGTCTTGATCATCCAGTTGTAGTTCAAACCGTCGCCAAGCTGGCTGAGGGTGCTCCACTGGCCTTGGAAATACATCATGTTTCCTTTGCCTTCAATGTGGGGACCGTCGTCGCAACCGGCGGGGAAGCCGCCCTGGGTGTTGCATTCATAGCCAACGTAGAGGTCACCGGTGCTGGGAACGGGAACGGAGGTGTTCAAGACAGCCAGGTTCCATTCGTCCATGACGGGGTTTTCCACCACCTGGGAGGAAACCAGGGTGCCGGCGTTGCTGGCAGTGCCGCCAGTCCAAACCTTAACAGTGTAAATGCAGTTGGGCTCGTGGGGAGCGAACTGCACCTGGGTAATCAGCTTGCCCTGATGGGCGGTGAGGTCGCTCTGAGTGAAGCGGTGGGCCACGTCGAAAGTCACGACGCCGTTTGTGCCGATGGCGTTGCCGAGGGTGGTTTCATTGCACCAGGTAATCCATTCACCCTGCTGGGGAGCTTCCGGGCTTTCCCAAGTGAGAGTGACATCGCTGCCATCAACATCGGCAGTCAGGTTCACGGGAGGTTCGTTGGGAGGGTTGATCGTGGCGGTGGCAGGACCGGTGGGTTCGGATTCGCCCGCGGTGTAGACTGCCGTCACGGTGTAGCTGTAGGTGCCAACGCTCACGGTGTGGTCGTCGTAGCTGGTCACACCTGCGCCGGGAACGAAGCTGAGAAGGGTGCCGTCACGGTAGACGTTGTAGCCTTCAAGTTCGCGGGTGGCGGTACGCGGCGCGGGAACAGGGGTTCCGGTGCTGCGGGAGGCGCTGGCAGGAACTGAAGCGATAACGGTCTTGGCAGCGGGAGGTGTGCCAACAGTGATGTCGTCAACCAGGAAGAAGAAGGCATCGTCACTCACGCACTGGATGCCAAAACGGATTTCCTGGCCGGCATAGCTGCTGAGGTCGTAGCTGTAGAGGGTCCAGTTCACAGGAGCCTGAATGTAGTTGGTGCCGCTGATGATGGTGAAGTTCGCGGGGGCGGTGCCGCCGTTGGAGACTCCAACCTTAAAGCGTTCCAAACCATAGTCCGCCACGTAGGAGCGGGCATAGAAATTCAGGAAATGTCCGGCTTCGGGGGTGAAGGCCGGAGAAATCAGCCAGTCGTTGTTGGCGGTTTGGGTGGAAGCGAAGGATGCCGCCATCTTTTGACCGCTATGGGCCTCAAGGGCTGCCAAGGGAGGTGTGGTGGCGCTGGGGTTGAAAATCATGTAGGCCATGGCGGAATACACGTTCGGCCAGCTGTAGCCACTGACGCCGTAGGTGCCGCTGCCATCAACGTCCACCAAAACCCAGGGATCGAAAGTGAGGGCAAAATC
>JAVEYP010000451.1:0-2595 GCA_034003445.1 Desulfobulbus sp. | reverse complement strand
TCATGCCGGATTTTATCCATTGGCAGGTGAAAAAAAGGTCTGCCCGAGGCAAATCTGGCAAAACTGACAAATTCACCCGTTCAAAGCGGGAGCGGCTGGTGATGGAGGGGTGAGAGTCCTCCTATTTCTTCTCGAAATCCGCCAGGTTCCTTTCCGCCTGTCCTGCTGTCGATGCCTGGTAGATGGTTTTCAAATCCGCTGCCACCTCTTTGCGCTGTTTCCAGGAAACGTATCGCAACGAATTGCGGACCATGTGCACCAGGCAGAGTTGGACGTGGGTCCGCGGAAAAACCGTTTTAATGGCTTCCGGAAACCCCTTCAGACCGCCAATGCAGGCAATGAAGATATCCTGGACGCCCCGGTTTCTCAGCTCAGTGACGATCTTGAGCCAGAACGTGGCGCCTTCGTTTTCGGCAACCCACATGCCCAGGACTTCCTTGACTCCATCCAGGTTGATACCGATGGCCAGAAAAGCGGCCTTGTTCACAGCATGCCCGGTATCGCACGCTTTCACTCGGATGGCATCAAGGTAGACAATGGGGATACGCACTGTATCCACATCGGGCCATTTGCACAAACTATTTACACCCTCTTTCGGTAAGATACGCTGGCTATCAGCCTAGCTTGAACGAGGAAAAAAGGGCAGGAACCCGCTCGCTGTGAATACATTGATTCTATTCGATGTTGGCCGCATTCGCTGAGCTTATAGTTACAAGCTGACTTTAATTTAAAAAAATGTAACTTCAGCTAGTTACGCATTGGGATAAACCACACTCCGACAGACTCCTAGCATCGCACCCATCCGTGCAAGCCGCCTCCGATCTGGCGTTTACTGCGCCAAAGCGGCCGGTAGCGATGAAGTTTTCACCTTCCCCCAAAACGGGCGGCGTCTTTTCCTGCCAAAAGAACTATGCAAGGCCCACGGCTTCTGGCACAGTGCATCCGTGAGGATCGCCGCGCCCGCGCCCCTGCCGTGGCAATTCCCTCAGCGCTGCCCGCCTTTCTTTGTAGATCAACAAACAAGGCGGAATTCCCAGGCGGGACCGTCCTCCAGATGCAGGAGACCCCTCTCACTGCCACGGCTCCGCCGCTCATCGGTGGATATTGTATGCACGCCTGCACACTGTCACACATCCGTTTTCTGTTCATCTGTCTCGCGGTGCTCTTGACCCTGCTTGCCGCGACACCAGCGCACCCTGCCGCTAACGAAGTCCTTGTTCTCCGCATTGACGGCGGCATCGGTCCGGCAACCTTCGATTACCTGCACCGGGGCCTCAAGCAAGCCGCCGAGGCAGGTTCCATGCTGGTGGTCATCGAGATGGACACGCCGGGCGGGCTCGACACCTCAATGCGTGCAATCATCAAAGATATCCTCGCATCACCCGTGCCGGTTGTCACCTTCGTCGCCCCGGAGGGGGCCCGCGCGGCCAGTGCCGGCACCTACATCCTCTACGCCAGCCATGTCGCGGCTATGGCCCCGGCCACTAACCTCGGTGCCGCCACACCAGTTGCCATTGGCATCGGTGGCCCCAGTCCGGGCAGCAAACTGGACGAGGAGGCCGAAAAGTCCGCACCCAAGGACGCCCTGAGCGCCAAGGCGGTTGAGGACGCCACCGCCTACATCCGCAGCCTAGCCCAGCTGCGCGGTCGCAACGTGGATTTTGCTGTGCACGCAGTCACCGAAGCAGCCAGCCTGTCGTCGGCCGAAGCCCTCAAGCAGGGGGTAATCGACTTGGTGGCCGCTGACCTGTCTGCCCTGCTGACCAAACTGGATGGCCGCGAGGTGGAGGGACTTAACGGCAAGACTAAACTCGCGACAGCCAGCGCAGCGGTGGTACGGTTGTATCCGGACTGGCGCACCAACGCGCTTGCCTTGCTGACCAACCCGCAGGTGGCGCTGATCCTCATGCTCATCGGCATCTACGGCCTGTTCTTCGAATTCACTTCGCCCGGTTTCGGCGTACCCGGGGTGGCAGGCACCATTGCGCTGCTCCTGGCCCTCTACGCCTTCCATCTCCTACCGGTGAACTGGGCCGGCGTGCTGCTTATGCTCATCGGCGCGGCCATGATGTTGGCCGAGGCCTTTGTTCCCAGCTTCGGCGCCCTCGGGGTGGGTGGCATCGTGGCCTTTGTGTTTGGTGGTCTTTTCCTCATGGACACGGACATACCGGGGTTTGGCGTGCCCGTACCGCTGATCTTCGGCCTAGCCCTGACCAGCGCCGCGTTGCTACTGGCGATTGGCAGTTTTGCTGCCAGCAGTAGCCGGCGGCCGGTGGTGAGCGGACGCGAAGGCATGATCGGTCTGGCCGGCAGCGTTATCGGGCCGACCGACAATGGCCAGTGGTGGGTGCGGGTGCAGGGCGAGCGTTGGCGCGCCCGTTCATCGACGCCGCTGCAGCCAGGCGACCGGGTGCGGGTCGAGCGGCTCGATGGCCTTACCGTAGATGTTACCCTTGCAGCAGAACCTCAACCTTCGAAAGGAGTTCACAATGTTTGACATGCAAATTGGTTTCCTGCCCTTTGTCGCAGTTCTCGTTCTTTTCCTTTTCTCCTCGATCAAGATCCTGCGCGAGTACGAGCGAGGCGTCATTTTCC
>JAVEYP010000450.1:0-2600 GCA_034003445.1 Desulfobulbus sp. | reverse complement strand
CCGGTGCGGCGCTGCTCCTGTGGCCCGGTTCCTGTGTGGTACACGAGGAGTTTCGGGCCGATGCGCTGGCGCTGCTGCGCCGCGAGCACCCCACTGCCGCGGTACTCGTCCACCCCGAATCACCGCAGGAGGTGGTCGCCCAGGCGGACCTGGTCGGCTCCACCACTGCACTCATCGAGGCGGTGCGCAACCTGCCCAATCCGGAGTTCATCGTCGCCACCGACGCCGGCATTTTCAACCGCATGCATCAGCTGGCTCCGGACAAGGTCCTGCTGAGTGCGCCCACTGCCGGCGAGGGGGCGACCTGCGAGAGCTGTGCTCGCTGTCCGTGGATGGAGATGAACACCCTGGAGAAATTGGCCCGCGTTCTGGAGACCGGCGAGAACGAGATCCGGGTGACGCCGGAACTGGCCGCCCGGGCGCGCGTTCCCATCCAGCGGATGCTTGACTTTGCCCGGGCTATGAAGAAGGAGTGAGCGTGGCCGCTTAGAGAGCTTTTGATTCGCGGAAAGGCCGGAAGCGGCCGGTGCGCTGGTTCAGGCCCTGAAGGAGGATGCGTGGGTCCTGGTAGAGGGTACTGATCAGCCCGGTTTGGTTACGGTTGAGCAGCAGGCGGATGTCCGCGTCGGGCAGGGTGAGCATCTCGTAATCGGTGTCGGCGTCGCCGGCGACCAGGACCAGCCGACCAGGCAGGAAACGGCGGATCACCTCGGCCTTGCCCTGACGATAGGTGACCGGATAGTCGTCCGGGTCGGCGGTGGTCAGCCGGCCTCGGGCGTCCAATCTGACGCGGATACCGAAGATGCGCTCCGGTGCCACCTGAAAGCCGAGCAGGCGCGCTGCTTCTTCCACCAGCCACTCGGTGGTCGCCGAGAGAATGGTACAGTCGATCCCCAGACCCTGCAGTCGATGAATCAGCGCTACCATCTCCGGGTGGGCCTGCAGGCCCAGTGGGTGGCTGGCCTGAATGCGACCCAGCGGCTCCGCCGCGTCAATGGTGAGGGTCGCCTCGACCAGGGGTTCGCCTTGGGCCGTCCGGATCACCTCGGCGGCGAATTGCCGTAATCCCTTCAGGTCGTACCCAGCCAGCAGTTTGCTCATGAACGGCAGCACATACGGTGGCCCCAGACGCTCGTCTCGGCGGGCCCGATCAGTGAACCACAGGAGCAGGGCAGAGAATAACCGGCTCTCTGGAAGTTGCCGGGCTGCCTCCCACAGGTTGACCTCGATGAGCGGCCAGAGGCGGCGGTAGGCGGTCAGGAGGCTTTGGATGACCGTGACCATGGGTCGTCCGTCCAAGTCAGCCTGGTGGGTCGGCAGCAGGTCCGCCAATTCGTCGGGCCGGATACGGTAGCGCAGTCCGGTAAGTTGGTGGTAGAAGACCGCCTGTCCTACATCCCTGAACACACAGGTGTTATCAAAGTCGAACACCGCCACCGACCGTTCAGCCAAACCGCGGGCGGCGATGATCTCGAGGCCGCGGTCGATGCGCCTGAGGTTTTCCGGAGACCAGTTTCCGGCCTCATGCGTGGCGTCGAGCGCTTGCTGGTGCGTGGTATGCGCTGGTTCTTTCATCCGCTTGTCTGCGCTAGGGTTGTTGCCGAACAGGGCGGCGCCGGCCTTCGGGGGATTGTGTCGACGTATATACGGCAATGCCGAAAAGAATGCATGGAGTATCTGGCACGTTGGCAGGCGACCGAATCATTTCCGTTTTCGGTCGCGTCGTCGTCGATTGGCCTGGGCTAGGAGGGGAGGGCGCCCTCCCCCGGTGAGGGCCGTCTTCTGCTCTTCGCGGGCGGCTTGGTTTCGTTCGACAAAGCAGTTCGCGCCAGTGAAGGGGTTCTGACCGGTCCAGTACATCAGGGTCGACCAGGTGCAAGGTGTGGGCGTGAACAGTTGCACCTGACGCGGCAGGAGATGCAGTTCCCGCCGGCAGAAGGCGCGCAGTTCTTTCATGTCGGCCTGGGTGCAGCCTGGGTGGGCGGCGATCAGGTAGTAGGTGAGGTACTGATCTAGTCCCTCCTCGCGGGTGAGGCGGTTGAACAGCCGGCGGAAGGCGAGTAAGTCGTCAACGAGCGGCTTGCCCATGGTCGCGAGCACCTCCGGACTGCTGTGTTCCGGGGCGACTTTCATCTGGCCTGAGACATGATGGCGGACCACCTCGCGCAGATAGGCAAGCCCGTGGCGACGGTCAGCGAGGATCAGGTCGTGGCGAATGCCCGAGGCCACGACAACCTTACGCACCCCGGGGAGGGCGCGCAACTGGCGCAGCAGGTCGAGGAGCGGCCCGTGGTCGACCCCCAGGCTCGGGCATACGGTCGGGTACAGGCAGCGTTTGTCCGGGCAGGCCCCTTTGCTGGCCTTGCGACGGCACTCGAAGCCGTACATGTTGGCAGTGGGACCACCAACGTCGGCGATGGTCCCGCGAAAATCTGGGTGACTGGCGATTCGTTCGGCCTCGCGGACAATCGATCCAGGACTGCGATTCTGTACGGTACGGCCCTGGTGCACGGCGATCGCGCAGAATTTGCATTCGCCGTAGCAGCCGCGGTGCGTGGTCAGAGCAAATCGTATGGTGTCCAGGGCTCGCTCAGGGCCGC
>JAVEYP010000449.1:0-2602 GCA_034003445.1 Desulfobulbus sp. | reverse complement strand
GCCTGACTCACGTCTACGGGCCAGGGTTTGAGAAACCGATTCTCGTACTCCCGCTGCCAGCCCGAGTAATAGACGTCACCCAGGTGGATAACGTGCTGCTCGCGGCCGGTCTGAGTCCCCTCGGCAAGCACCGTCCGGATTTGATTGGCAATCTTAATCGCCCGCGGGATGCCGCTCCCCCAGTCACCCAACAGGACCACCCGGGCATTGTCGGCAATGTCCAGGGGCTCGGCAGGTTGCTCGTTGAAGGGATGCCTGCCCCTCAACTTGGCGAGCTGCTGGGCAACAAGGGAGTTGACCCAACGGATATCGGTGACAGAGAATTGTTCTCCCACCCTCCGTGCTCCGAGCAGGCTGATGTTGAGACTTCTGGGGCTTATCGGCTCTGGCAGGCCGCTCCGGGTGCCTGCAGGTGCAGTCTCCTCCTCAACGATCAGATCAGGCCTGCGCTCCTCGCACAACTGGTCAAAGGCCGACTGCAGGTTGCTGATCACCGGGTCTCGGCTGAAAAAAGAGGCCTCGTCAATATTGGCCGGCTTCTCAACGAGACGCTCTGATGGTGGCCCTGCAAATCCCGGCTGACCACTGGATGCTGCCTGTTCGTTCTGTAGGGCAAGGGTCACTTGCTGCAGGGCCTGATCATAATCATCCGTGGTAAGGATTTCCGTCCCCTCGGGCTGGTCCTCTGTCCGACCACGGCGTCCCTCTGTCTGCCCCTCAGCCACTTCTGCCTCAAGCTGACGCTGTGCCGATTTTGCCAATCCCAGAATGATGTCTCGATTCAACAGTTCTTTAAACATAGCAGCCTCCGTGTGTTGTGCTGGCGCCGTAAAATCACCAATCGCCGGCGTTATGGCGTTTTTTTCCGGGCGTCTCTTCACGACCCCTTTAGGCAAAGCGTTGCAGGTGGGCGACGATGTACGGGTAGACGTCCCTTGCCGCATTCTTGCCGAAGATACAGTCAATGTGCCCGTATCCTGGAATCAGGTGACGTTCGTACAGGTCACCGTTTTTTGCCCGTAGGGCCTGCACCGTCAGTTCGGTGCTTTTAGGATCAAAGCAGGCGTTTTGAGCTCCGTGGATAAAGGAGATCGGGATGGCCAAACGCTCCAGGTGCGGCATATAGATCTCTTGGCCTTGAGCCGACACCAAGTGCCCCACCCTGACCAACCTTGCCAAGTGATCCAGGGATTCGATGTTGGCGATGCCGAAGAGTTCATGAAGGGCGTCATGGGTTGCGGCGTTCAGCTGGTCATGCTCGTAGAGCGGCGCGTAGATGAAGCTGATGCGATGGCACACTGCGCTGGAGCAGTGCTCGGCAACGGGGAGGAGTTGCAACTTCAGCGCCTTATCAAATAAGCGGTCCAGCCAGTCGGCATGGGTGTCGACATAGGCATTCAGCGAGCCGATGCCGAGCAGATCGAGGAAGGTCGGCAGGTAGAGGCCACTTTTGATTCGGGTGGCGATGGGCGCACGGATATGGGTGGCGATCTGTGAGCAGACCACAGAACGCACTCCTGCCAGCCCGTTGAGCATAGCCATGAAAAAAGTGGTGGCACCGAAGCAGTGCACCACCATCTGGACAGAGTCCGCTCCGGTCACGGCTCGCACCTTGTCGACGGCGGCGGGATAGTCCAGGCGGGCGATGTCGTCGGCATTGAAGCGGGTCTTGGCCGCGGGCAGCTCAATGCTTGCCCGGTAGTCGAGCAGCCAGACGTCAAAGCCGTAGGCTACGAGAAATTCAAGGAGGTTGGTCTCAATGGTGTCGATGGAGAAAATCCGGCTGGAGACGCCCAGACCATGGGAAAGGATGACTGGCCCCTTGTCCCCTCCACGGTAGCGGGTCAGGCGGAGCAGTTCGCCGTCGAGCGCAGCGAAGGGATAGACCTCCGGTGCCGGTACCCTGAGCAATCGAAGTTTGCGGGGCGGGGCTTGCGGATCAAAACGGCTGGCATGAGCAAAGACACTGGCATAGGTCTCAAAGAGGGTGCCGGCAAAGAATGTCCCGAATTTGGTCAGGTAGAGCAGGCGGGTTGCCGAATCCGGGGCGTGTGTCACCTGAATCGTCGTCAGCTGGCGGGCAAAGTCTGCAGGCAGGATATGGAGAATCCCCTGGCCAATCGCCCCGTCCGCCTCACCTGCCTCATCGACGTTGAAGATGTCGATGTACAGGGTGGTGGTGTCTGCCCACAGATCTAGACCCGGGTCGTTTTGGATCCGCTTGAACCCGACGAGCCGAAAGGACTTGCCGGAGTCGCTCTGCAGGTCCATCTGGTATTCCATGCGGCGGCCAGTAGGATGGTCCGGGTCACGGGTAAACAGGCAAAATTGGCCGTTGGAGATGGTCATCGGCGCGGCAGAGAGCACCGGCGCCCGCACCACTCCTACCATCTCTGCCCGATGCTCGGGATCGGCGAGCATGGACTCCAGATCCTGGGAGATCACGGTGACGATAAACTCAAAGGATGTACCTGCCTGCTGGGCGGCCTGCTCTGCCGCGGCATGGGTTGAAAAGCTGTCGAGGGCAAAATGACCGCGCATGGTTTCGGTGAAACGAATCCCTGGTCGCTTTGCTACCGGCTGCCCGCCGCGAACCTCTGCC
>JAVEYP010000448.1:0-2610 GCA_034003445.1 Desulfobulbus sp. | reverse complement strand
CTTGACCGGTACGACAATGTCGTGGCCACCGTCACCCTGCACCACCTGCTCATCACCCTGGACGACGTGGCCGGTGGCCTGCTGCGACCCGACCTGTTCTACAAGCCGATCGCCAAGATCCCGCGCGACCGCGAAACGCTCCTCCAGGCGGTATTCGCCGGCCACCCACGCTTGTTCTTCGGCTCTGACTCGGCCTCCACCCCCGCCACCGGAAGGAGTGCCTCGGCTGCGCCGCCGGCGTGTTCTCAGCGCCGGTGGCGCTGCCCGGGCTGGCCCAGCTGCTCGAGTCGCCCGGTTGCCTGGAGCGGCGGGACGGATTTATCTCCGGCCATGCCCGCCGTTTCTACCGAATCACCCCGCCGCAACGGCCGGTGCGTCTTGTCGCCACCCCCTGGCAGGTCCCGGAACGATATGAAACAGGCACACCCTTCCTCGCCGGCCAAACCCTCCGCCGGCAGGTTGAAAACGGCCACAATTCGCCGTTATTCGTTGATCAAAGGAGATAAAGGTGGTACCAGAAAAACCGGTTCGCCGCTGTTCGGGCTATTCCAGCAATCAGGCCCGGCACTGCTGCGGCCGTACGGGGACACAGTCTGCACCTGAACCGCCAGACGGTTGCACGGCGCGGGGCGGCATCGTTCGCTCGAGGCGGTAGGGTACAGGCCGTCGGGGCAGTCGCATGTCCACGCTCAACGGCCTGTCACTCACGGCCGACCTCGTGACATGGCCGGCAACGGTCGTTGATCGTCCCGCTCCCGCCACGAGCGGACCGCGAGGTCTAACAGACGCGACTGCAGAGAGGAGCCGATCGGCCGGTCAGTGGGCAGGCGCGTTCCCCGCCGTTCCGGACGAACCGCTTTTTCAGGCTGCCGTTCAAGGGCAAACGAAACACAGGCAAGGAGTCTCAATGCGACACACACTGGCGCTGTCAGCCATGCTGATCGGTTTTTGGCTGGTCAACTCTGGACATTATACGCCGCTCATCCTCTCCTTCATGGTGGCATCAGTCATATTTGTCATTGCCCTCTGCCGATTCATGGATGTGGTCGATGGCGAGTCCCAGCCGCTGGACCTGACCTTCACCATACCCTTTTACTGGCTGTGGCTGATCAAGGAGATGGTGCTGGCCAACATCGCCGTGGCCCGCTGTGTATGGCTGGGCAACCGATCAATCTCTCCGACCGTCATCACCGTGGAGGCCTCCCAGAAGACCGACCTAGGCAAGGTCATCTATGCCAATTCCATCACCCTGACCCCGGGGACGGTGAGTATCGATCTGAATGAAAACCAGATTACGGTGCATGCCCTGACCAGAGATTCAGCGGCAGAACTCATGAAAGGAGAAATGAATGACCGGGTATGCCGGATGGAGGGAAAATGATTGCTCTGACCTGTCTTGCGTTGCTCATCGGTATGGGCCTGGCCCTGACACGGGCCCTGAAAGGGCCCACCCTGTACGACCGGATTCTCGCCGTCAACAATTTCGGCACGATGACGGTCCTACTCATCGCGGCTCACGGTTTTCTCACCAACAGGCCAGAATTTCTCGATATCTCCATCGTCTATGCCCTGATCAACTTCATCAGTATCATCGCGATCCTGCGCTTCTTTGAATACACCGAGACCAGGCCGGAGGAGGTCAAATGGAAACAGCCCTGAACCTTGTCAGTTATATCTGTATGTTCGTCGGCATTTTTTTCTGTCTGACCGGTGCCGTGGGCCTGCTGCGCTTCCCTGATTTCTTCTCCCGCATCCATGCGGCGAGTCTGACCGATACCCTCGGCGCCAGCCTGATTCTCATCGGCCTGATGCTGCAGGCCGGCTGGGGGCTGGCCCTGCCCAAACTGATCCTCATCCTGCTGTTCTTGCTCATGGCCGGAACCACGGCCTGTCATGCCATGGCCAAGGCCTCCCTGAAAAGCGGCATGAAGCCTCAGGTTACCGGTAACAAAGAAATACATTAAGGAGGCACGCCATCGAAACCTTACTCGACATCGTCCTCGTCAGTTTTCTGGCGATCACTGCGCTGGCCATTGTCAGGAGCCGGGATCTGTTTAGTGCGGTCATGCTCCTCAGCCTCTACAGCCTCCTGTCCGCGAGCCTGTTCGTCAGCCTCGATGCCGTGGATGTTGCCTTTACCGAGGCATCGGTGGGTGCCGGCATCTCCACTCTGCTGATGCTGGCCTCCCTAAAGCTCGCCGGCCGATATGAGAAGAAATCCCTCTATAGGCCGACCCTGGCGCTGGTCATTGTCTCCTTCACCGGCGCACTGCTCATCTACGGCACCTTCGACATGCCCCACTTCGGTACCGCCGACGCACCCATCCACCAGCACGTCGCCCCCCGCTATATTAACGATTCGATGGCGGAAATCGGTATGCCCAATATCGTCACCTCTGTGCTGGCCAGCTACCGTGGCTACGACACCCTGGGTGAAGTTCTGGTGATCTTCACCGCCGGTCTCGGAGTCATGTCTCTGCTGATGATTTCCAGGAAGACCAAGGAACTGGCGCATGGAAAGATTCCCGTCGAAATGCGGTCGCAGATCATTCTCCGCATAGTCGCCAAGATGTTGTTGCCGCTCATTTTGCTCGTTGGGCTGTTCGTGCA
>JAVEYP010000447.1:0-2611 GCA_034003445.1 Desulfobulbus sp. | reverse complement strand
TCAGCCTGCCTGACAAGCGGGTATCCAGAGGGTGTCCCTGCACCAGCAGCCCCAGAACGGCTCCAAAGGCAACCGTCATGGACACCACCATGTCGTCGTCCTGGGTCAGGATGGTGTTACTGGTAATGGTGTCGGCCAATCGGGCCGGGTCAAGGGCATAACGCACTGCCAAAGCCAGGGTGCGTTCGATGGCCTCGGTAGTGTCGGCGTGGCCTCCGGTCTGTCCCCAGGGCAGTTTATGCCGTACCCTCAAACGCCACAGGTTACGGATAGACTGACTCGTATAGCCGCCTGGCCCGTTTGAGGGGGTACCATCCAACAGCGGCAGCAACTCGTCATCCATTCTTTGACAGAAGTCCGCTTCATCGTACTGTCCACACGCGACCAGTGAACGGAGCATGATCTTTAGGATATACCCAGCCTGGGAAGATTGCCCGGCCTTTAGCCCGGCATGGTAGCGGCCTGGCCGGGGATCGGTATAGCCGTTGATCCACTCGCCGTAATCGCGGCGCAACTCGTCAAGATCGTAATACCAGTGCGGCCCGAGCCCCAGTGCATCGCCGATAAAGGCGCCCATGATGGCACCGGCCGCCCGGTCCCGGATAATCGTGTCTGCCATTTCTCCTCCACCATCTCTTCAGCTTGTTGGTCACCCCCAATCTAGCCTGCTTCCGGAATGCTATCAAGAGTCATGCTTTGTGTGCCTCGACAAACACCTCCAGGCTGATCATGCCCTGCACCAGATGCATGCCATGTTCCAACAACCCGCACGACCCGGAGCAGGCATTCCCAGACGCTGTCACGCGCTCGAGGTACCGTGCCACCGCTGGGGCAGGTCTGGATCTGCGCTGGGGGAGACGAGGAAGGGTTTCCTGGCAATGGATAATGGCTGGGACGTGTAGGGCGGCGGCTTCTGGCCGCTCTCTTCAGTCAGCCTGGTGACGCTGGAGCGATCCGCCGTGTTGCCACAAAAGATGTCTCGGGCCGACATTCTCCGTCAGGCCTAGCAGCCTGTTCGTGCCAATAAAGGAGGTACCGGGTTTGACGGCGTGACCTTTACGGCCATCGAGGGGGTAAAGGGGTCACCGTCTTTCTGGCGGAGCTGGGAGAAGCACTGGGATATGGGTCTGTATAAGCTGCCGACGACAGCGGGCCGGACAAAGCGCATCCCTCACGACGAAGAACAGCGGCGAGGCGTCACGCCAAGTCCGGGTCCTGGATCGCTCATCAGCCCACTGAGCTACCCTTTTTTTCAGAATGCCATTGCCCTGACCAGGATCAAAGAGGTGATGCTGTGTCTACAGAAGCGTTAGCTTGAGCGAGGGGGGCGGCATCCTCGCACGACCTACTCGGCAACAGTTGCTTGAGCAAAACCAGACAGCGCCTTCTTGAGATTCGCGGCGACTGGACACGCTGGAACCTCGTGGCGCTTTGCCAAGTATTCAGGGTCGTTGTAGCTTATCCAGGCTTGACCCATTGAATCCTCCCAGGCCAGCGCCTTCAGGGGAAGATCGATTCCGACTGACTGCGCACATTCCATGAAGGGAGTGCCGCCTTGTGCGTTCCCAAAGATCAGCAGCACGGTGGGGCGAAGAATTTTGCCGACCTTCGCGGCGTCTGCCGCGTGGTCTATCCGGACAAAGACATTCAGTCCCTTCTCTTTGACTATGGTTTCAAGACGATCCATGGTCACCTCGGCGCTATACGGACTCTTCAGCGAGATAAGGCCGTCTGCCGCGTTCGACGAGAAGGCAACGAGCGAGAGCAGGGCTGCGAGGGCAAGGGCTTTGGTCTTCATGACGTCTCCTGTGAGGCGGTGGGGGATATGAAGACTGGTGTTCTGGCTCACGGGACTTGGGCCATTTTTTTGACCCGAATCCCGTGACGTCAGTTGCTCCGTATCCCTATTTTTATCTGCAATTGAGCCTGTTGCAAAACTCGTTTTTCAATCGGACAGACCACTATAAAAAGGTGTTGAAAAGCATCCCCGAGAGACCGGGTTGGAGCTTCCCGCAAGCTGGATCAGCAGCTTTTTTCGTGTGTCTATCGATTACCGCTGCTTGACGCCGGTGCTCAGGCCTTGTTTGTTGGACTTTCGAACCCTTGTTGGCGGGCAGTCCCTTTTTTTGATGAGCAGAGCACAAAGATCAGCCGTGATCACCCAATCGTCGGAGTGCAGTTTATCTGATTGAATATCAGCCTGTTCTTCAGTCAGGCTGTTTTCTTCACCTCCCATAGCTGCTCCTGTTGCGCTTCACTGCTCGGCCGCTTTTGGCGAACCCCGGCCATTTTGATCAGCAAGACCGCCAGAGTGCTGAAGGTACAGCGGGCGAGGGGTGCCTGCTGACTACGGACCCCCACTGTTTCCAGGCCGGTTTGATGTTTCAGCAGGTTGAAGGGGCGTTCACAGTTTTTGCGCAGTGCCAGGGCTTCTTGTCCCTGAGCGAAGCAACAGAGCATCCTCTGGAACTGACCGCTATCCAAGGGTATGCATCGATATTTCGGGCAGGCACCGGCAAAGTCGCATTCGCCAGCAGTTGCGTCACATTTGAACTCATGGCAGCCGTCCTCAACCCCCAGATGGCGCATGGCAATCATGCAGTCGCCATGA
>JAVEYP010000446.1:0-2613 GCA_034003445.1 Desulfobulbus sp. | reverse complement strand
CGGGCCCAGCATTGTACGCCGCCAAGCTCAACTCGACATCATCTTCGTAATTGTTGAGCAGGAAGCGCAGATATCGTGTGCCACCGTCGATATTCTGCTGCGGATCAATAGGATCGCTGACATTGAGATCCCGCGCCGTACCGGGCATGAGTTGCATCAGTCCCTGAGCGCCCTTGGGCGAGACCGCATTGGGGTCGAAATTTGATTCGGCCTTGATCACCGCCTTGACCAGCAGCGGATCAACACCGTGGGTGTCGGCCACCTTGTGAATCTGCTGGCTCAAGTTTGCCGACAACTTCGCATCGGTGATGCGCACCCCGCTTGATCTGATCACTGCCTTGTTCGACCGCCGTGCAATGGTTCGCAGGAGCTGCTGCTCCGGCGCCCTCATCCGCTGTTGCGGCCGGACGATCATTCGGCAGCGACTGTCGCCGGGTACGTTGGTGTAATGCTTAACTCCATGGCCATCGACATAGGCGTACATGGCTGCTCCAGCGACAGTCGACAGGGCTATCGTCAAGAGGAAAAGGACCGTCGGCAGCAAGCGGTAACCCATGATTCACCCTTCGTTATTTTTTTCGTTTCTCCCAATCGGCGAGGAACTGTTGCATCCCAATGTCGGTCAGCGGATGTTTGGCCAACTGAGCGATCACTTTGTAGGGAATGGTCGCAATGTCCGCACCGAGCAGGGCAGATTCGACCACGTGCATTGGGCTGCGAACCGAGGCGACGATCACCTCTGTGGCGAACCCGTAATTCCGCAGTATTGTCATTATATCGGCAACCAGATCGAGACCGTTAACCGAAATATCATCGATCCGGCCGATGAAAGGGCTGACATAGGAAGCACCGGCCTTGACGGCCAGCAGAGCCTGAGAGACCGAGAAGATAAGAGTGACGTTGGTCTTGATGTCCTCTGCGGCCAGCCGCTTTACGGCCTTCAACCCCTCCTCGATCATTGGCACCTTGATGACGATATTATCGCTGATCTTGACGAGTTCCCTTGCCTCAGCGACCATCCCGTCGGCTTCGAGGCTGACGACCTCGGCGCTGATCGGCCCATCCACGAGATTGCAGATGTCCTTGAGGATAGCAGTGAACGGTCGCTGCTCCTTGGCAATCAGCGAGGGATTGGTAGTCACGCCGTCCACCATGCCCAGCGCCAGTCCTTTTTTGATTTCCTCGATATTGGCGGTGTCGATGAAAAACTTCATTACTCTCCTTTCCCGGAATCCCCGGTGAATTGGTCACAGCATTTTTCGCTGCAGAAATAATAGGTTACGCCGTCCTTGCGGAGCCTCACGGCCTGCCGTTTTGGCACAAGAACGTGACAGACAGGATCCTCGACGAGGACGTCCTCCGGCCTAACAGGAGCGTCCCCTTCAGACTCGGCTGCGGCGTCGGCTTTTTTGCGCGGCGACCCGGCCCGGATGAGGCGCCAAGCGAGATAGAACAGCACACCCAGTACCAGTAGGCGCAGGGGACTCATTCGCTTCTGGCCATCGCACAGGATGATATCGGTCTTTCCATTGTCAGCATTTCGCCATTATAGCCATCGACTTGCAAATGTCGAAATGATTTCTCCTTACCCAGGGCTTTTTCAGGCTGGCGACTGTGAGGATGGACTCACCGACGGACAGGCCAGAGGCCCCGCTCAACCCGCTGCTCCAAATTGGTCTGTCGCAGATCCTGCAATAGCGCGGAAACCGGCTGGCTGAACAACGGATGAACCATCGTGGGGGCGATCTGGGCGAGCGGCGCGAGCACGAAGAGGCGCTCGTGCATCCGCGGATGGGGCAGAATCAGTTCGCGCGTCTTGATCACCTGGTCGTCAAAGAAGAGCAAGTCCAGGTCCAGGGTTCGGTCCTGGTAGCCTGCCGCCTCAGTGGCTGATCGGGTCCGGCCACACCGCATTTCGATCTGGGAGAGGCGTTCCAGCAGGGCGAGAGGAGTGAGTCCGGTGCGGACTAGCGCCACCGCATTGACAAAGCGGTGCTCGCTATGCATGCTGAGTGGATCACTGTGATATGGGTCGGACAGACGAATGGTCTGGATAAAGGTTTCATTCGACAAAAGGTACCAAGCAACCTGGAGGATATGAATCGGATCCCCTAAGTTGGAGCCCAATCCCAGGAAGGCGGTGTAAGGGAGGGCCTGCTCGCTGGAGGCCGGTGCCGCAGGAACACCAGACAGAGTGGAGGTCACGGGGGAGAAGAAAGGGGCGGCCGCTGTCACGGTCCCCCAAAAGAATTAGAAGGTGGCGAGGTCGAGGACATCGAACATGGTGTAGAGGCCGTTTGGCCGACCGGCCACCCAGGCTGCGGCCAAGGCCGCGCCCCTGGCAAAATTGTCTCGGCTGGTGGCGCGATGGGTGATTTCCAGCCGTTCACCGGCCCCGGCAAAATAAACGGTGTGTTCGCCGACGATATCACCGCCACGGATGGTCTGGATGCCGATCTCCCGATCAGTCCGCTCGCCGATGATGCCGTTGCGTTCCATCACGCCGACCTCGTCGAGGTTCCGTCCCAGAGCCTCAGCAACCAACTGGCCCAGTCGCAGGGCCGTGCCTGAGGGCGCGTCCTTCTTCATGCGGTGATGAGCCTCAACGATTTC
>JAVEYP010000445.1:0-2621 GCA_034003445.1 Desulfobulbus sp. | reverse complement strand
GGATCGTCGCTGTGGTCGGGGCCGGTCATCTGGAAGGCATCCGGCGCGCCATTGTTCACGATAACAGCGGCCTGCTGGAAGAAATCACCACCGTGCCACCGGTAGGCCGCATCTGGAAATTGTTGGGCTGGCTCATCCCGGCCTTGATCGTGCTCGCCCTGCTTCTTATCGGCATGCGCCACGGCATGGCCGAATTGACGGCCAACGCGCTGTACTGGGTGATGGCCAACGGCATCCCGGCCGCGCTGGGAGCACTCGTCGCCCTGGGCCATCCGGCCACTATTTTCTCCGCCTTTGTTGCCGCCCCCATCACCAGCCTAACGCCGCTCATCGGCGCCGGCTACGTCTGCGCGTTTGTTCAAATCCTCGTCCGTCCGCCCGTTGTCCGGGAATTCGAGACCGTCGGTCTGGACATCTCAACCGCGCGCGGCTGGTGGCAGAACAGACTGCTGCGGATCTTTCTGGTCTTTCTCCTCACCTCACTGGGCTCTGTCATCGGCACTTGGCTAGGTGGCTACCGGATTTTCACCAACCTGTTCACCTGACCCACGGCTGTCCATCGGCAGACGCGGGCTTTTCCTGGAGCACACCATGACCCAATCACCGAATCCTGCCGAGACACTAACCGGCGCACAAAAAAAGAAAATACGCGGCATGGGCCACCACCTTGAACCAGTGGTGTACATTGGTCGTGAGGGGCTGTCGCCCGCCTTAGTCAAGGCCACAGAGGCGGCACTGACCGCACGCGAGCTGATCAAAATCAAGGTCGGACAAAACTGTCCTGTGGAGCGGAGCGAGGCAGGAAAGGAACTCAGCCGCCTGACCGGGGCCGTGGTGGTGCAGATGGTCGGTCGGATGGCCCTGCTCTACAGAGCTAATCCTGACCTGGCTCAGGACCGCAAAATTGCGCTCTAGCCGGTGACGGGACGAGCAAAGCAGGTCTTCTTCGGTTCAACCTAGCCGGACGTGCAAAAAAACCACCTCCAATACACGGACAGTGTCCCTGCCGGTGTCAGAGAAATGCCGACCAGTGCGGGTTGAATCAGAGATCCCCGCGATCGAAGAGGTCACGCCGGTCCTCGACAAACCAGTGGATGAACCTTTCCAGCCCGTTCTGGAGAAAGCGATCGAAATCCCAGGAGTCCTCGGAAAGCATCGTGCGACAATCGTTTCTGATCGCGTAGACATAGGCTTCTTCGAGGCTGCCGTCCGCCAGGGTCACCTGGACAAGGACCCGCTCGTACTTATCGCCCTCGAACTGATCGAGTTTTTCCATGACCTCCTCGGCAACCCCCCAATACACCTTGCCGGTGACCACCGAGTTTTGCTCCTGCATGATCCCTGGGTACTCCGAACTCTTCACCCGGTAACGAGCCCAATTGTACAAAGTAGCCGCCTTGCCTAAAAACTCCTGTCCGGTGACAGCTTTCATGACCATGTGCGACTGCAAGGTCCCGTAACAAAATAGCGTAACCATCTCGATTCTGCTCCCTTCCCCACCTGTTGATTCGAAAGCGATTGAAGTCGACTGCAGACCCTGCCGCTTGTCCTGCGGCGCCGGTACAGCCCCATGCCAGCCGCTGCCAGTCACACTAAGGTTCACCGCTGGTCCATGTGCCGCCCCATGGCTAATAGCGTGCCGCAGAGTGCCAACGATCCAAACCTGGAGGGCTCACTGGCTGACGAGCGAGGCAAGAAAGTGCCAAGTGGTTCAAGGTGACCGCTTGAATATGTGTTCTGCCCGGTTCCGGAGCAGTCGCGCTGGAAATCGATCGAGTATCGTACCCGAGGGTCTTAACTTTTCCAAGCGCAGAAAAGCGGCCGGCCGATATATTCCACCTACCCCGCGCAACCGTGCGAGACGCCTTGCGGCACAAGGCCCATCAACATTCTGAACGCCCGTTGAATGCCATTACCCGCCCGCTGAGCACCTGGGAAATCGGGCCCTCCTGGTCAGCGCAGAGTCGCCCTAAGGAACTCGGTGAATCGTTGCCAGGATTTCCGATCCGCGTCCTCCCGGTAGCTTTCGGCTCCGAAAACCGTAAAAGCGTGGGGAGCACCGCTGTAGGTGATCATCTCGTGCGGTCGGTCCTGCTGCTCGAGGATATCGGCCAGGACGGCAAAATGTTGCATGCTCACCGCCTGATCGGCGGTACCGTGCAGGATGAGCAGGTCGCCCTTGACTGTGCGGTAATCTTGTCCTTCCGGGGTTTCCAGTCCGCCATGAAAGCTGACAAAGCCCTTCAGGTCAACGCTGGAGCGGGCCCATTCCAGCACCGCCGAACCGCCAAAGCAATAGCCCATACCCACGGCGTTGGACACATCAGCGCCCTGCTCCCTAGCCGCCTCCAGCCCGCCTTGTAACAGGGTGCGCATCCGTGCGCGATCTTTGTAGAGATTGGTTGTCAGGGCTTTTTTCTCCTCCAGGGTGGCTGGTCGAACGCCAGCACCAAAAAGATCGACGGCAAAGACCGCATAGCCCTGTGCGGCCAGCATCTCCGCCCGTCTGATCTCGTAGTCGGTCAACCCATCCCAGTCGTGCACGAGCAGCACCAAGGGCGCCCGGTCCGCAGGGCTCACAAAATACCCTGTGAAACGCTCGCCATTAACCTGATACGACA
>JAVEYP010000444.1:0-2632 GCA_034003445.1 Desulfobulbus sp. | reverse complement strand
CAGTTCGTCAACTCCACCGGGCCATTGAACGACTGGGCGAGGGCGACTTTGCCACGCCGATCGTAGTTGCCGGCACCCACGACCTAGAGACCATCGGCGGCCGGCTTGACTGGCTGCGCAAACGGCTGTTCACCCTCGACCGGGAGAAGGTCCGTATGCTGGCACACATCTCCCACGAACTGAAAACGCCGCTCAGTTCGATCAAGGAGGGCGCTGGCCTGCTCAAGGACGGCCTGGTGGGGCCGCTGAGTCGCAGCCAGATAGAGATAGTCACTATCATGGACAGTAACTGCCGGAAGTTGCAGAAGCTAATCCAGAATATTCTCGACTTTAACATGGCCCAGGCGCGCGAGGCGCCGCTTGATTTAGAGGATATCCGGCTGGACCAGCTTATTGAGGATGTGGCCGGCGATCATCGCAACGCCATGCTTGCCCGCACCATCCAGCTGACCCTGCAGCTTAAGCCTGCAAAAGTGAGCGGCGCCAGCAGCCAACTCAAAACCGCCCTGGACAACCTGCTGGGCAACGCGGTAAAATTCACCCAGGAAGGTGGCTCCATAGGTGTTTTCATGAAACTCAAAGCGAACAGGGTCAACGTGGTCATCGAGGACAACGGGCCGGGCATCAGTGAAGAGGACCAAGCACAGATTTTCCAGCCCTTTTATCAGGGGAAACAGCAGGGTCAATCGCCGGTCAAGGGATCTGGCTTGGGACTTGCAATAAGTCGGGAGTACGTGGAGAACAGCGGCGGCACCCTTCGTCTGCTGCCGAGCAGCCACGGCGCCCGCTTTTCCATGACGTTGCCACGGGCAGCGGAGGAGGCGCCATGAAAGTGTGCTGGCTGGTCATCTGGGCCGTTGTCTGCGTTAGCGTTGCCGCGTGCACGCCGCACAAACCGGCTGCACCAGCCGCGCCGACAGTTGTGCTCCAGGAATCAACGGTCTCCGTCATCCTCTCGTGTCTGGAGGAAAACCGCGACCTGTCTCGCCAAGACCAGCGAAGCGCTTATGCCGACCTGGAAAAGCAGGCCAACAGTGGGGCGGATACGCAAACCCTGCGGTTGGCCTGCCTGGGCCTCCACGAGCGGGCTACCTACCGGCAGTTCCGACGGAGCATCGAACTGGTGACGGGCTGGACCACGGCCCGCCCCGACGAGGCGACGAGCCTCAACGGGCTGCTGGCGGTGCTCAAGTGGCTTGACCGGGAAAGGGTTGCGCGCTGGATGCAGCACCGGGAACAAGCCGCTGAGAAAAAAAAGCTGACTGCAGAGAATGCACAACTGACGGAACGGATAGGTTTGTTCGAGTTGCAGGCTGAACAGGATCGGGTACGCATCGGAGAATTGCAGCAGCAGATCGAGCAGTTAAAAAATATTGAGAATATCATCAAAACAAGGGAACGGTGACCATGGCCCGCCAACGATACAAGGTACTGCTGGTTGACGACGAGGTCGACCTGCTTCGTCTGTGGCGGCTACGCCTGGAAAGCAAGGGGTACGAGGTGGCGGTGGCGGAGAGCGGCGAGGAGGCTCTGGCGACCTTTACCGCCTTCAAGCCGGACGTGGTGCTTACCGACCTGCGCATGCCCGGCATCGACGGGCTAGCCCTGTTCGAGGCGCTGCGGAGACAGAACAAGGCAGTGCCGGTGATCATCATCACCGCGCATGGCTCCATTCCGGAGGCGGTGGAGGCGACACGGCAGGGCGTCTTTTCATTCCTGGCCAAGCCCATTGAAGGCGCTGACTTGCTGCGTGAGGTCGAAAAAGCACTCGAGGCCACTGGCGGCGCGGTCGGTGAAATGGAGGACCGCCAGGAGTGGCGGCAAGACATCATTTGTCGCAGCGCGGTGATGGAGGAACTGCTATCACGAGCCAGACTGGTCGCCGAGACCGACTCCACCGTGCTCATCCGCGGCGAGAGCGGCACCGGCAAGGAACTCTTGGCTATCGCCATTCACCGGGCGAGCGCCTACCGCGGCGGGCCGTTCATCCCGGTCAACTGCACCGCCATCCCGGAGTCGCTGCTCGAATCCGAGTTGTTCGGTCATGTCAAGGGCTCGTTCACCGGCGCTGTGAAGAGCTATGCGGGCCTATTCCAGTCAGCCCACGGCGGCACTCTGTTTCTCGACGAAATCGGCGACATGCCGCTGCACATCCAGGTCAAGCTACTGCGGGTGCTCCAAGACCGGCAGATTCGACCGGTTGGCAGTTCCCAACCGGTGCCGGTAAACGTGCGCATTATCTCGGCGACCCACCGCAACCTCGAGGCAGCGATCAAAGAGCTCGCCTTCCGCGAGGACCTGTTTTACAGGCTGAACGTGGTCAGCCTGGAACTGCCGCCTCTGCATCAGCGGCGGGAGGACATTCCGATCCTGGCCGAGCACTTCGTCGCCCTACTCACCGCCAAGGACGATGGGCAGGAGAAGCGTTTTACGCCCGAGGCCATGCAGGTGCTGGTCGAAGCGTCGTGGCCGGGCAACATCAGGCAGTTGTACAACGTGATGGAGAATGCAGTGGCCCTGGCCACCTCGCCGCTCATCACCGAGGACCTGCTTGTTGACGCCCTCAAGCAACACCAGCGAAAAATCCTGCCTTTCGCTGAGGCCAGACGCCAGTTCGAGCAGCAGTACTTGA
>JAVEYP010000443.1:0-2638 GCA_034003445.1 Desulfobulbus sp. | reverse complement strand
TGGTCGAGCCGTTAGGGATGAACATGTTTTGGTTGCGGGTGATGCAGACGATGAGGACGTTCTCGGGAAAGGAGCAGTCCATAATGCGCCGATCGCGGATGACGGAGTTCTCCTTGATGCGGTACTCGAACAGCTTGGCCTTGCCCCGAACAAAATACTCGACGTCAATGGCATCAGGCACGGAGACAATACGGAAAATGTCCTGGGTGAGCAGCTGTTCCGGCCAGATGATCGTGTCGATGTCGTACCGGGTCTGGTGGCGGTTCTGCCCACTCGCGCCGAGGTTGCGATACAACTCCATCCGGTGGACAAAGCAGATGGTTTCCACATCCCTGATCCTTTTAGCGGTCCAGCAGGCGACAATGTTGGACTCGTCCAACAAGGAACAGGCGATGAACAGGTCGGCGACACCAATGTTCGCGGCTTCGAGCACGAGCACATCCGCACCGCTCCCGGAAACGAAGCTGATATCGAGGTTGTTGAACTTGTCGGGCAACCGGTCGAGGTCGTCGACAACGGTAATGTTATGTTGCTGGCAGAGCTGGGAGGCCACCATATAACCAGTTTCGGTGGTACCGTAGAGGATAATGTTCATACACCCTCGTGCAGGAAAAAATTAGAGAGAACGACGGATTGAGAAACCATT
Source organism: Desulfobulbus sp. (assembly GCA_034003445.1). Lineage (GTDB taxonomy): Bacteria > Desulfobacterota > Desulfobulbia > Desulfobulbales > Desulfobulbaceae > Desulfobulbus. Next base: position 1,992 of record JAVEYP010000443.1, on the reverse strand, counting down.
CGTTTAGGCCGGGTCAGCCGGTCACCGGGGAGCGTTCCCCTCCCTGCAAACGGCGGCCATTATGCCTCCAATGGAGACATTTTACGAGTAAATCGTTGCCGTCTGACAGGGTTGCAGGGCAACGGCCGATAGTCCCACGACGACCGGATTCCTGGAAAAAGGGGTTGAAAAAATCTCTTCAGAACTGATAGTACTGCTGTGACACATCACACCGTATAACCGTCCCCGAATAGGCGGCCCAACGGGCCGGACCCTCCAGCCGGCTGTGCCGGTTCGGTGCATAACCTGGCAAAACCTATGCAATCCTTTTCGATCACAGAAGCCGCCGTGGCCACCATTGTTATCCGTGACCCTGTGCCCGGAGTGCTCGTTCTCAAGCGCCGGTCCAACCCGCGAGACCCATGGTCCGGGCACTACTCTTTCCCCGGCGGCCGCCGTGACGGCACCGACACCTCCCTGCTGGACACCTGTTTGCGCGAGACCTGGGAGGAGTGCGGTATCTCCCTCTCCACCCGCCACCTGGTAAAGCGCTACCCAGTCCGCCGCGCCGGTAATTCCCTCGATCGGCCGGTGCCGGTCACCACCTTTCTCTTTGAACTGCCCGAACAGCCCCAGATACGGCTGCAGATCACGGAAATCAATTGCCACGAGTGGCTGGACCTCGACTACATCGCCGACCGCGAAAACATCATTTGCCGGCCCATGAGTCCACGCTGTCCGGACGTCCTGTTCCCCTGCCTGCCAGCCACCGCCGGGTTTGTCTGGGGTTTCACCTATGAGACCTTGATGATGGTCATCGCCGACCGCTACGATGCCCTGCCCCGCGCCATCGCCGAGGAACAGAGGGGGTAATCGTAAACTAAAGAGTTGTTGACTTTTATCACGCAGACCGGTATCAATACCGACGGATTTATGGGGGTCCGGCTGCCCGGCAGGACGGAACATTGCGGTCTTCCGGATTGTGTCAACCGCCCCCGCCCGGGTGACCCTGTCCCGGGTTTTGTCTCGTGTGATCGACCTTCCTCAGAGGGGAACGTCTTATGGTGTATCGCAGGTTGCCAGATTTCATGGCCGTCTAATTGTTCAGGCTCAACAGCAAGGAGAAAAAGTAATGAAAGCACCCGTACGTGTGGCAGTCACAGGCGCTGCCGGCCAGATCAGCTACTCCCTCATTTTTCGCATCGCCAGCGGCACCATGCTTGGCCCTGACCAGCCGGTTATCCTGCAGCTGCTCGAGATCCCGCCGGCCATGGGCGCCCTGCAGGGCGTACTGATGGAACTCAACGACTGCGCGTTCCCGCTGGTCGCCGGCGTCATTGCCACCGATGACCCTAATGTCGCCTTCAAAGATATCGATTTCGCCCTGCTGGTCGGCTCCCGGCCGCGCGGTCCGGGCATGGAGCGCTCCGACCTGCTTGACGCCAACGGCGCCATCTTCACTGTGCAGGGCAAGGCATTGAGCGACAACGCCAAGCCCTCCTGCCGCGTGCTGGTCGTCGGTAACCCGGCCAACACCAACGCCCTGATCTGCCAGAAAAACGCCCCGAAACTGGATCAGCGCAATGTCACGGCAATGATGCGTCTTGACCACAACCGGGCTATGAGCCAGATCGCTGAGAAGACCGGCGTCCACTCCACGCAGGTCGAAAAAGTTGTTGTCTGGGGTAACCACTCCGCCACCCAGTATCCGGACATCAGCTATGCCACCGCTGACGGTAAGCCGGTCAAGTCGCTGGTCAACGACGAGTGGAACAAAAATGAGTTCATTCCGGTCGTTCAGCAACGTGGCGCTGCCATCATCAAGGCTCGCGGTGCTTCCTCCGCCGCCTCCGCGGCCTCCGCGGCTGTTGATCATATGCGCACGTGGACTCTGGGCAGTGAAGGGAAATGGGTCAGCATGGGTGTCTGCAGCAAGGGGAACCCGTATGGTGTTGACGAAGACCTCATCTTCGCCTTCCCAATCATCTGTTCAGGCGGTGACTGGAAGATCGT
>JAVEYP010000442.1:0-2644 GCA_034003445.1 Desulfobulbus sp. | reverse complement strand
CGCGGCTGGCCGCCCCGAGCAGCAAGGATTTCAAGCACACCCACAACAACCCCCCGGTCCTGCAAGTGATCTACTACCGTATGTTGGTGGAGCAGGCTCAGGCCAATACCCTGCGGGCCGGCACGATCAGCTCGGGCATGAACGGTCAGCTGGCGGATATCAACGCGGTCGAACTGTTCCAACTCATCAATTCCAGCCAGAAGTCCGGCCGGGTGCGGCTCGTGTTTGAAGAGGGCAAGGGTGAGGTGACCTTTAACGAGGGTGAACTGGTGCAGGCGGGGTTTGGCCCGCTGACCGGCAAGGAGGCCTTCTTCGCGGTCCTGGCCCGGGGAGAGGGCAGCTTCACCTACGCCTCCGGACTTTCCGCCGAGGAGCAGCGGCTGCCGGTGATCGGCGGGTTCATGGGGCTGATCATGGAGGGCATGCAGCGCCTGGACGAGCGCGAGGCCGAGGGCGGTTGAATCCGTGCGGGCCGGAACCTGCCTCAGACCCGGCGGAAGATGAGGCAGGCGTTGGTGCCGCCAAAGCCGTAGCTGTTGCTCATCACCGTGCGCAGGGTCACGTTCCGGTTAGTTGTGACAATGTTCATGCCCTCGGCCTCCGGGTCCATCTCCTCAATGTTGGCTGAGCCGGCGATGAAGCCGTGGTTGAGCATGAGCAGGCTGTAAATCGCCTCATGCACCCCGGCCGCGCCCAGCGAGTGGCCGGAGAGCGACTTGGTCGAGCTGATCGGCGGGCTGTTTCCGCCGAACACCTCGCGAATGGCCTGCAACTCTACCAAGTCGCCGATGGGCGTGGAGGTGCCGTGGGCGTTGATGTAGTCCACGGGTTCGCCAGCGGTGGCCAGCGCCAGTTGCATGCAGCGCACCGCGCCCTCGCCTGAGGGCGCGACCATTTCGAAGCCGTCGGCGGTGGCCGCGTAGCCGACCACCTCGCCGTAGATCTTCGCCCCCCGTTTCCTGGCCCGTTCCCGTTCCTCGAGTACGACCACGCCGGCTCCGTTAGCGACCACGAAGCCGTCCCGGCCACAGTCATAGGGCCGCGAGGCCTGTTCGGGGCTGTGGTTGAAGCGCGTCGACAGCGCGCCCATGGCATCGAACATGGCGGTTTGGGTCCAGTGCTCCTCGTCCGAACCGCCGGCAAAGGCCACGTCCTGCTTGCCCATCTGGATCTGCTCCATAGCTGCGCCAATGCAGTGGGACCCCGTGGCACAGGCCGAACTGATTGCATAGCACAGCCCTTTGATGCGGAAAGCATTGGCCAGACAGGCAGACACGGTGCTGCTCATGGTGCGCGGCACCATGAACGGACTGACCCGCTTGAGACCTTTTTCGCGCATGATGTCGGCAGTGGTCACCACATTTTCTGCCGAGGTGCCGCCCGAACCGATGATCAGCCCGGTGCGCGGGTGGGAGACCTCATCCTCGTTAAGGCCAGCGTCATAAATGGCCTGCTGCATGGCGATGGTCGCGTAGGCTGCGGCGTTGCCCATGAAGCGCAGGTCTTTCTTGTCGATTTGATCGGTTACATCCACCCGGGTGAAGCCGCCGATCTGGGCACGTAGGCCCATCTCCTGGTACGGTTCGTGAAAGCGGATACCCGAGCGGGCCTGGTGGAGGGCATCGAGCACGGCCGCAACACTGTCGCCCAGAGACGAGACGATGCCCATGCCGGTGATTACCACCCGCCGCATACCGCACCTCCCTTCATGATGCCTGCCGATGCACAGCGAGTGGACCGCAGCCCTGACATGTGGGCATGACCTCGACTGAACAGATGTTGACATGCGGCGGCACGCTCGTTACCCAGTGGACAATTTCGGCGATGTCCGGCGGGGTGAGCGGCTGGGTGCCGCGGTAGACGGCGTCGGCCTTGTCCTGGTCACCGTGGAAGCGGACGAGGGAAAATTCGCTCTCGGCCAGGCCTGGTTCGATGTTGGTCACCCGGATTCGGGTGTGCGCCAGGTCGGCGAGCAGGTTCTTAGAGAACTGTTTGACAAAGGCCTTGGTTGCTCCATAGACGTTGGCGCCCGGGTAGGGGTAGGTCCCGGCAATGGAGCCCATGTTGACGATGTGGCCGCTGTTGCGCGCGACCATGGCAGGCAGCAGGCAGCGGGTCAGGGTGCAGAGTCCCTTGATGTTCGTGTCGATCATGGTTTCCCAGTCATCAAGTTCGGCCTCGTACGCCCCCTCGAGCCCTAGGGCCAGGCCGGCATTGTTGACCAGCACATCGATGTCACGGAACTCTTCGGGCAGGGTCGCAATGACGCTGCGCACCGCCTGCAGGTCGCGGACGTCGAGTTCCACAGCGTGCACCGGCACCTCGGCTAAATGCCCGGCCAGTTCGGCAAGCCGGTCCCGGCGGCGGCCGGTAACGACTAAGCGCCAGCCCTCATGGGCGAAACGGTGGGCGCAGGCCCTGCCGAAACCCGAGGTGGCGCCGGTGATGAAAATGGTCTTCGGCATGCGCATACTCCTCAATTTCGGCGCAGGGAAACAGGTTTACCTTGAAAACACAAGAATTTTTCGGGGCAGTCTGGAATTCGTACAGGGAGTGCTTATGATAATTAATTACATTGCCTCGGCGCATGAGGTGCCGCAGACACATCCGAAAATAAGCCCAGGAGAGACCGAGATGTTGAAGG
>JAVEYP010000441.1:0-2647 GCA_034003445.1 Desulfobulbus sp. | reverse complement strand
AACAGAATGGCAGGTGTTTCCTCGCCAGGCCGCGGGCAATATTAAGGATATTGGCCTGTCCCTGCTGACCACCCATGTGCTCGTCTTCGAACTGATCTCCCTGCTCCTCTTGCTGTCCATTCTCGGCGCTCTGGTGCTGGCCTACCGAGGGAGGAACTGACCCGATGCACGTCCTGAATCTCTACAATTGTCTGACCCCCTATCTGATCATCGGTGCACTGCTCTTTTCGTTCGGTGTGTACGGCCTGCTTGCCCGCCGTACCGTCATCGGCATGCTCATTTCCGCGGAGTTCGTGCTGGCGGCGGCCTCCACAAATCTGATGGCCTTCAGCCGTTTCCTCGCGCCGGACCCGGTGACCGGCCAGATATTCACTCTGTTCATTATGGCCGTGGCCGCCGCCGAGGCCGCCATTGCCATCAGTATCATGATAGCCGTTTATAGGAACTACAAGTCCATCGACACCGATGATCTTGTTGATCTGCAGGGGTAACCGGAGATAATGTCTATGCAAGCCGCTTCTGTGACCGCGCCTGTGGTGGAGAGCGCTACCCTGCTGCTGGCGGTGATTATCCCGCTCATCGGCAGTCTGGTGGTCATGACCCTGAAGAACCACCCCAACCTGCGGGAGTTCATCTCGTCCAGTGCGTCGGTTCTGCTGTTTCTCGTCGTCCTCTCTTTCATTCCTTCCCTGAAAGCCGGCGAGACACTCACCTGGACGCTGTTTCGGCTCTTGCCTGGTCTGTCCATCACCCTGCGGGCCGACGGCTTCTCCATGATCTTTGCCTTGGTCGCCTCTTCGTTGTGGCTGATCGCGGTGTTCTATTCCATGGGCTACATGCGCGCCCATAACGAACCCTACCAGACCCGCTTCAACGCCTGTTTTGCGCTGGCGATCTTTGGCGCCATCGGCGTGGCCCTCTCAGACAACCTGCTGACCCTGTACCTCTTCTACGAGATCGTCTCGGTGTGCACCTACCCGCTGGTCGCCCACCACCAGGACAAAGAATCCTACGAGGGGGCACGTAAGTACATCGTCTACCTGACCGCCACCGCCAAGTTCTTCCTGCTGCCCGCGCTCGTGCTTATTTATGTGCTGGCCGGCACCCTTGATTTTCCGCACAATATCAGCACCGGTATCGTGCCCACCGATGCCACGGGCTGGGTGGTAACCATGCTCTACATTTTCTGCCTGTTGGGCTTTGCCAAGAACGGCATCATGCCCTTCCACCACTGGCTGCCCGGCGCAATGGTGGCGCCGACACCGGTGTCGGCCCTGCTCCATGCGGTGGCCGTTGTCAAGGTCGGCGTATTCTGCACCACCCGCACCATGCTCTACGTGTTCGGCGTAGACACCATGCACCGCCTCAACCTCGGCATTCCCACCGCCTACTTTGTTGGTTTCACCATCATCATGGCCTCGGTCATCGCCCTGTCCAAAGACAACCTCAAGGCCCGGCTGGCCTACTCCACTGTCAGCCAGCTGTCTTATATCATCCTCGGCGTGGCCCTGCTGACACCGCACGCCATCGAGGGCGGGCTGATCCACATCGTTAACCACGCCTTTGCCAAGATCACCCTGTTCTTCTGCGCCGGCGCCATCTACATCGCTGCGCACAAGAAAGACATCTCCGAGATGAGCGGCCTTGGCCGGATCATGCCGTTCACCTTTGGCGCCTTTGCGGTGGCCTCGCTGTCGATGGTTGGCGTACCGCCAGTGGCTGGATTCGTCTCCAAATGGTATCTGCTGATCGGTTCCATGGAGGCCCACCAAGCGGGCATTCTGCTCATCCTCATTGCCTCCACCGTGCTCAACGTCGGCTATTTTGCCCCGGTGACCTACAAAGCCTTTTTTGGTAAACGCCCGGCGGGGGAAGTGGAAACCGGCATCAAGGAGGCCCCGCTCAGCATGCTTATTCCCCTGCTGATTGCGGCTTCCGTCTCGGTGATTATCGGCATCTTCCCCAATTTCATGATGCAATTTGTCAGGATGGTGACAGGATGACGAATCTGATTGCTTTTATCCAGGCCAACGGGAAGACCGTGCGGGCGGTCTGTTTCGCGCTTCTGGCGGTTTTTGCCGGTGCGACTTTTTTCGTGGACAACCACCACGCGCACACCTGGGCCGAGCGGCACGTACCGTTTTTCTGGTCGTTCTTTGGCTTTGGCGCAGCCGCTGTGATCGTCGGCGTGGCCCGCTGGTTGGGCCGCTCCGGCATCCAGACCGGTCCGGAGGTGTACGGCTGTTCGCCTTCCGCCACCTGTGAGGACGAATAAATGGAAGCCGGTTTCATTCATCCTTCGCTACTCCTGATCGCAGGGGCTCTGCTCATTCCCTTTATCCAGGGGCCGCTGCGTCGGCCATATCTCTTCCTGGTTCCCCTGTTAGCCCTGGTCGCAGTCGTACTCAACGCCGCGCAGAGCGGCAGCTTCGCCACCTTCGCCTTCCTGGATTGGCAATTGGTGTTTGGCCGGGTGGATAAGCTTTCCACTGTGTTCGCCCTGATCATGGCGCTGATGGCGGTAATCGGGACTCTCTACGGTCTGCATGTTGACCGGGCGGGCGAGCACATGGCGGCCTGGTTCTACGTGGCCGGTTCCCTCGGGGTGATTTACGCCGGCGACTACCTGACCCTCTTTCTTTTTTGG
>JAVEYP010000440.1:0-2651 GCA_034003445.1 Desulfobulbus sp. | reverse complement strand
TCGATTGCCTAGTCAGAGTTGGCAGGTCGTATCCTAACCAGGGATCTTTGTTCGCAGGGACAATCGACAACCCTTGGTCGTCGAGGGTCAACTCGCGGATGCCGGCGAGCGGTCGCAGCTGTTCAAAGGCCTCTTTAGTGTCGATGCGTATGGGCGGGAAACCGCGCTGGGTGATGACCAGGGACCGGATAAGGACGGTGGCTATCCGTTCGGACGGATCGATCCTCAAAGCACTGATCCGGTTCAGATCCCCGATACGGAAGGAATAGGCGGTGTGGCCGGGTTTGACCACGTTCGCGGCCATTCGCTCCTCGGACCACTCACCACCCGCTTGCTTCCAATAAATTTTAAAAATGGTACGTTTGTCGGTCTGCACGTTCAGTTCGACATAGGCCCGGTTCTCGACCAGGAAGTGGTACAGGAGGGAGGCGACCACAGCTAAGAACAGGGAGACAATCACATACCTTTTGTTCTGCAGGAGGGAGGCGGAGAGGGTCATGATATCGTGCCGGCAGAGGCCGGTGACGCGTGGTTTTTTCTTGACCCAGACAGTGTTCCCCGTCTATGAAGCACCATTTCGCTGCGGACAGTTCCTCTCACATCATTTCCGGACATTGCACAACCCCATGCATTCACTAAAAGAATCTTTCCTTTCCTGGCGGCGTGCGCCCTTGCTTGGCGAACCTGCAGACTGGCGACGACTATGGCCCTGGCTGCTGCTCGGCATCACCCTCTATCTGGTAGCTCTGGCTGTGCGCTCCTGGTCCAACCTGAGCCAGCCGGGGCTGTACATGGAGGACGCCGGCCATTATTTCAACAGCTATTACGGCGGCAGACGCTACCTGTCCTTCATCCTCCAGCACCCGAACGGCTACTACAACATCCTCAACAACCTGGTGGCCTGGCTGGCCGCCAAGGCTGATGTCCGGCTGCAGCCCCTTCTCTACCATCTGTTCTCCCTGGGCCTTGGCCTGACCGTCGCCATCTGCCTGGCCTGCACTGGATTGGTGCGCAGTCGGGCCGTGCTCGCGGTCACGCCCCTGGCACTGGGCTTGTCTGGCATGAATCACATTTTCTACCACGTTTCCCTGACCTTTCAGATGTACAACGTGGTCGTGCTGCTGCTCTGCCTGCTCTTTTTACCGACACCAAAGACCTGGACCGGCACCCTCTGCCTGGCGGTGTTGGCGGCGCTCCTTATCTGGTCCGGCCCCTATTCGGTGGTGGCCGTACCCGCTGCCCTGCTCTGTCTGCTGTTCTTTCCCGTGGACAAAAAAACGGTACTCTACGCCTGGATCGTGGTCTGCACCCTCTGGTACACCACCGCCCTTGAAGGTGGCCTGATCCGCTTTCGCAACATTCTCAGTCCGGAAGTGCAGGAGATGATCCTCACGGTGCTGTTTGGCCGGATCCTGCTCTTTGATGCCCTGCATGCACCACTTTTCCTGCAGGTCATCCTGCCACTGGCGCTTGTGGCTGGCCTGTTCTTCCTGCTGCGGCGGGAAACGAGCTATCTAAAGACCAGCCTGGTGCTGTTCGCGATCATCATCCTGTCGCTGGCGCCGCTCTTCCTCAGTCAGAAGATCCTGCTCTACCAGCAGGTGTACCCCTGTCACATCTACATCGCCCAGTTCTTTTGGGTCTTTTATCTGCTCTTCTCACTCGACCTACTGCTCCGGCGGCAGCAGAGCCGTCGAGCACTCAAGGGCGTGGTCTGCGCCCTAGCCGTTGCTGGGTTCGTCCTCTTCGACAACCTGCGCCACCCGGAAAAAGGATTCATCCAGCCCATGGACAAGGTGCCGGCCTTTGTCCGGGCCGTACATGCAGCTGAGCAGCTGGGCCTCAAAGAGCATAACCAGTACCTCGTCCTGCGCACCGAAAACGTCGATCCACGCGCGGCGCCGGCCTCGGTTCGCGTCGGCAGCCGCCACCACAGCGCCATCATGGCACCTCTCGACAGCCTTCCCGCGGGCACCGACCGGGAATTTATCACCCGCTGATCGGCAACTCCTTTTTGCGTTCCTCAGCGACCTGCTCTGCCCGGCGGAGTAGGTACTGAAGCGAAGGCAGTGGTTTGGTCACCACCAGGAACTGGTAGCCGAACAGGCCCTTCCACAGCCAGATCAGACCGGCGTGCAGGCCACTTGCCAGACGAGCCAAGGCCTCAGTTTGAAAAAACCGTTCGTAGGGCAGCGGCACGCCGGCAATTGAGACAATCTGGAAGCCATTCTGGCTAAACAGCTTGCGCACTGAACGCAGGGTGAACAGCCTGTGCTGGCGAAGGTTGATCACGCCTTGGCGCGAGTAGGAGAAGCGGCCGAACAAGAGGAGCAGGCGGGTGAGGCAAAAGGCCACGTTGGCCACGTGAAGAATGATGGTGATGTCCGGGGAATCGACGCAGAGTCGACGCAGGCCGGGGATCAGATGCTCGGGCTGTCCACCCGGGATCCCGTCCTCGGCAAGCACAAGGTAATCGAAATCCTTGACCTCCAGGGTCTCTGTAGCAAGCCGTTCCTCATGATGATCAACAAGGCGACAACCCCGTGCCTCCAGCTCCCGACGCAAGGCCGCGTCTAGACTGCCGATCACCAGGATGCGAGTGCCGGCTGCGATCCGTGCCAGCACCTGACGATCGAGAAAGCCGAGCCGGT
>JAVEYP010000439.1:0-2656 GCA_034003445.1 Desulfobulbus sp. | reverse complement strand
GGCACAAGGATGTAATCCGCAACTTGAAAGATGTTCTCGGACAACAGGGTAATGTTCGGCGGACAGTCGAGAAAGATGTGCTCATATTCCTTTTGCAGGGGACGAAGCACCTTGGCGAGCCGCTGGTGGGACTCCTTGCAGTCATCCAGAGCTAGGTCGATGTTGCGGTACGAGAAGTCCGCAGGCAGCATATCAAGGCCGGCGAAGTCGGTAGCCTTGATGTTTTTCTCAATATGATGGCCGCCCTTGAGCAGTTTCTTGCCGCTGAACTTATTTCCTGGCCGAATGCGAAAATAATACGACGCCAAGCCCTGCGGGTCCATGTCACAGAGCAGGGTACGCCGCCCCTGACAGGACGAAAGGTAGGCGAGGTTGACCGCAGCAGCGGTCTTGCCCACGCCCCCCTTGATATTGTACACCGCAAAGATGCTCATGCCGGCTCCTCACCGGGGCGAAACAAGGAGCGGTAGAGGTGGACAGTGTCCGGGTCAGCGAACCGGGCAAAGACCTCGCTGAGATGATCGCGCAGCGCCTGTTGCTCCTGGTAGAGATTCTGCATCAGGGCGCCCAGGGCCGCGGCACGACCAAGATCGGCGCGCGATGCCTTGCCCATTCCGGCCAGGGCGGTGGCGAGCAGCCGCTGCTGCACGGTCAGGTCGTTGAAGTCCCCGATGATGTCCTGCAGCCGCTTCAGTTGGCGCACGAGCAGCGCCATCTCGTCCTCCGGATACAGCGAGCCGAAGAATTCAAGGGCATAGCGCAGCTTCTTGCACTGGATGCGCAGCCGATGCACGTCCTCGTCCGGCGTGGCGGCGTGCAGGGCACGACCGTCGCGCAGCACCCGTTTGCTGCGGCGGTGGATGATCCGGCCCGCCAGCTCGATCACGGGCACATCAGCCCGGAGGGCCTGCGAGGGCTCCTTGACATTTAGGTGGTGTTTCCAGGCGGTGAGGATGGTTTTGGTCTTCTTGGCACGCAGTTCGCGGGCCATGCGGTGCTGCTCGGTCTGCCTGCGTGCGGCCAGGTCGGCAAAAAATCCTGTCAAACCTAGCCGAAGCACCTCGGGCAGCCGCTCCAGGTAGAGTTCGCGGTTCTCCAGGTAGACGTCCAGGTCGCGGGTGGGACCCGTAATAGCACCGAGGGCGGCAAAGTCGCGCCGGGCCGTTACGACCACTTCCACTGGCAACACGTCCTTGGCCAGGCTCAGGCCGGAGCGGGTGCGCCGGATAGCCACCCGCAGGTCGTGCAGGAACTCGGGGTCGAGGTCGTCGATGGTCCCCGACAGGTTGCGGCTGATGATGGCAAGCAGTTGCCGGTAGATGTGCACCATGGCCTCGCGCGCGGTCCAGGAGGGCTCGAGGCGGACAGTGAATTTGGAGCTGTAGTCCAGCGGCCGGCGGCCAGCGGATCGACATGCCTCCTCAAAACCAACCAGCGGCGAAGCCGGCCGGGTAACACCGTTCTCACGAAGCAGGCAGCGCACGGTGTCCAGTTCCTGATCAAAGCCTCGCAGGCCGAACAGCCGCACCAGGCTGAAAACCTCAGTCCCCGCGGACGGCTGCTGTCGTTCGAACACAAGTCGAGCCACGGTTTTCTCATCGTTGTTGAGCAGTCGCACCTGACGGCCGATCAGATGCACCCGCGCCATGGGTAGCAGGGCACGGGCACCGAGCACTGGGATGAGCAGGTCGCGCAAGGGACCGGGCGGAAAATCGCGGCCGAAGCAGCGTCCGCCTAACTCCGGGCCGTCCTGCTGCACGGTCACTTCACCGCCGTCGCCGTGGTACAGGGTCCACGAGCGGTTGTGGCAGTGAAGGAGGAAGCCGTCCTGAAAAAGACGCCAGTCAAAAGAATCAGTGTAGACCACCTCAGCAGCGTACTCGGGAAAAGTCTGGATGCCAAAGGCAGAGGCCAGCGCGGCCAACAGCATGTCCGGCCTCAGCCCTTCAGGCAGAATCCAGGTGTCCGTGCCATCCCGAGCCATAGGGGCTCCGTCAGCTTCGGTAGTCAGCGTTGATCTTGATGTAGTCGTAGGACAAGTCACAGGTGTACACCTCCGCCTCGGCGCTCCCCTCGTGCACATCCACGGTCACGGTGAAGGCTCGCTGTTTGAGCACCGCGCTGGCCGCGACCTCGCGCTCGGCCCCGAGGAACAGGCCGTTCTCGACCAAGCGCACGGAATCGAAGCTGATCGCCACTCGTTCCTCCGCAAAGATGCAGGCAGAACGGCCCAGCGCGGCGATGATCCGCCCCCAGTTGGCATCCTCACCGAAAAAGGCGGTCTTGACTAGGGCAGAGTTAGCAATGGTCTGGGCAGCGCTTATGGCCTGGTCGTCGTCCCGTGCACCAACCACGCGGATGGTCACCAGTTTGGTGGCGCCCTCACCGTCGGCGACGATCTTCAAGGCCAGGTCCTTAAAGACGCTGTCCAGGGCCTCGCCAAACAGCCTTGTCGCCTTGGGGTTGTCCTCGTCGACCCAAGGATTGCCGGCCGCACCATTGGCCATGACCAGCACCATGTCGTTGGTGGAGGTATCGCCGTCCACAGTGATGCGATTGAACGTGCGTTCAACGCCGCTCCGAACCAGCCGCCTGAGCACTGGAAAGACGATCTGTGCGTCGGTGACCACGAAGCAGAGCATGGTGGCCATGTCCG
>JAVEYP010000438.1:0-2658 GCA_034003445.1 Desulfobulbus sp. | reverse complement strand
CGTATTGGGCAAGGGTTTGCCGAACTTTGCGGGCGATGCGATAATGTCGTTCGCCAACGATACCCGGCGTTGCCATTTTCGAGCTGGACTGCAAGGGATCGATAGCCGGATACAATCCTTCACTCGCCAGTTTTCGTGACAGCACAACCGAGGCCGACAGGTGGGAAAAGGTGTGTACCGCCGCTGGATCGGTGAAATCATCGGCCGGCACATACACCGCCTGTATGGAAGTAATGGCTCCAGTCTCCGTGTTGGCAATACGTTCCTCGAGCCGCGACAATTCCGTACCCATGGTCGGCTGATATCCAAGACGAGACGGCATCTGCCCCATCAGGCCGGAGACCTCGGAACCAGCCTGGATGAAGCGGAAAATGTTGTCAATGAGCAGCAGTACATCGCGCTGTTCATCATCGCGGAAATACTCGGCCATGGTGAGCGCGGCGTGACCCACGCGGAAACGGCTGCCCGGGGGTTCGTTCATCTGACCAAACATCATGGCCATGTTCGGTAAAACTCCCGCTTCCTTCATCTCGCGGTAGAGCTCCTCGCCTTCGCGACAGCGTTCACCAATGCCGCAAAACAGACTCACCCCTTCGTGGCGGCCAACCATATTGTGAATCATTTCTGTGAGCAGAACCGTCTTGCCCACGCCCGCCCCGCCGAACAAGCCTGCTTTACCACCGCGTTCAAGCGGCACGAGCACATCAATGACCTTGATACCCGTTTCAAAGACCTCGGATTGTGTGGAGCGCCGGGCCAGCGGCGGAGGTTCCCGGTGGACGCTTCGCCACTTGACATCCGTCAACGCCTCCCCGTGGTCGATGGTATTGCCGAACACGTCGAACATGCGGGAAAGGATGCCCTTGCCAACCGGCACCTTGAGCGGCCCGCCGGTGTCTTCCACCGTGGCGCCGCGGGCAAGACCCTGGGTCGGGGTCAGCGCTATGCCACGCACAACGTGTTTATCCAGTTGTGACAGCTCTTCGATAACAATGTGCCCTTGCTCACCCCCGCGCAGAACCGAGTAAATCAGGGGCAGCTGCTCATCGAATCGCACGTCCACGACACTGCCGCGTACCGAAACAATAGCGCCGAGGTTTGTGCTCGGTCGCTGCGTTTTGTTATTCATAGTTCCTTTCATGTAGCCAAGATCGATCGACATTGCTCTTCATTGATGTTTTCCTTCATTCATGAGTCCTCAGGCCCTTGAGCACAGGCCTGCATACAACCGTTCTGCATCCTCTCTTCCGCACAACTCTGTGCCAGGCGTCATCACGGCTGCCGTCCCAGTGGCCACGCCGAAAAGAACGGCCTCCCTGAGCGAATTGCCCCGGGCAAGGCTCAGAACAATACCAGCCACCATGCTGTCCCCTGCCCCAACCTTGCTAATAATTGGCACGGTAGGCGGCAGGATGTGTTCAGTGAACTCTTTAGAAACGACCAAGGCGCCGGCTGTCCCAAGGGAGATCACCAGCACCTCGCATCGGCCGTTTGCAACCATTTCCTGCGCAGCGGTCTTGATCTGAGATTCTTCTTTGATCTCCGTGCCGACCAGATCCCTGAATTCACGAATATTAGGCTTAATTAAGAAGACCCCTTCCTCAAGTGCCGCACTCAAGGCCTCACCTGAAACGTCAACAATCACTTTGGCACCTTTTTGTTTACCGAGACGAGCAACCCGTGCATAAAAATCGGCAGGCACCCCAGGTGGGAGGCTACCGCTGGCGACCAGATACTCAGGGGCAGGTTCCAGGGATGCCACTTCCTGAAGGAAGGACTCTCGTTCATCCTGGGTCAGCTTGGGTCCAGGCATTCCGAAACGATACTGTTGGCCGGTCGATTCTTCTAAAATAATCAAATTTTCCCGCGTCGCACCTTGAGTGGGAAAGGATCGATGGTGCAGTCCTTCTGCATCCAAAAGTTCTTCAAGTCGTTTTCCTGTGATACCCCCGGCTGGATACAGGAGCAGAGATTCTCCGCCCAGTTTTTTGATGGCTCGTGAGACATTCACCGCGCCTCCTCCAGGGTCGAAACTGGGCGTTGTACAGTACAGTTTTCTCTCGGCCACAACATGGTCAGCACTCGAGTTTTTGTCGATCGCTGGATTTAACGTTAAGGTCACAATAGTCTTCATGAACAACTCTCCTTGGTACAATCTTCTTTCCTTCGGCCAACTGTAGAGCAGAAATACACACTGCAATGTTCTCGTTCTCCGTCGCCAACCACCTTGGAAACGTCGAAAACAACCTTCCCTGTGAGAATTTATGGGTCAAGCGTCTCTGTCCCTGCCTGCTGGGCCTTCATCATTAAATGTCCGTACTCGGGATAGGACACGCCTTCATAGCTTCTTTAATTTTATTATAGACATCTGTGAATCGCAGCAGGCCAACAATCTCCTGTCCGTCGAGAACAAAAAGAGAACCGTGGCGTTCAACGACAAAAAGATGAAAGGCTTCATCCATTTTATCGTCGATTCTGACCATATGGTCAGGAGTCGGCATTTTAATAAATTCATGAATCTTGACATGGTACGCTTTTTGGCACAGTTCCCCGAGAGGCGCCTGCCATAATCTGAGCTCTTTTTCTGCGGAATCACGCATTATTTGCATCATCCAACTATATGTAGTGGTTTTTTCGGTATCAACGGCGAGATAGTTA
>JAVEYP010000437.1:0-2659 GCA_034003445.1 Desulfobulbus sp. | reverse complement strand
CCCAGGCCATTTTGTTCACCGTCATGCTCTTTGGCGGCTGCGCCGGTTCGGCGAGTGGCGGCGTCAAGGTGGTGCGGGTGCTGTTCGGGCTGAAGTACCTCAAGCGGGAGATAGCGCAGGTGGTCCATCCCCGGGCGGTGCTGCCCATCAAGATCGACCGGGTCACCGTGCCTGAGGAGGTGCAGCGCCAGATACTCGGATTTCTGCTCTTCTACATCTTCCTCATGACCCTGTCTGCGCTAGTGGTGACTGCTATCGAGAGCGACGCGGCCATAGGGCTGGCCGGCACCGCCGCCACCCTGGGCAATATCGGGCCAGGCTTCGGTTCCATCGGTCCTATGGGAAGCTTTGGTGACCTGCATCCCTTGACCAAGATGATTTTTATCGGCAACATGGTCGTTGGGCGGCTGGAACTTATCCCCTTCATTGCCATGCTCCACCCGGATTTCTGGACCTTTCGGCGGGCCTGAATGGGCCAGACCGACAGCGTGGCCTTGCACAACCACAAGGGCGCAAACGATCAGCGCAGTGGCGGACCTATTATGACGGCAACTGACTATACTGAACAGCGGCAGCATGTCCGGGTCTATTTCGAAGGCCTGGATGAACTCCAGTGCCGCTTCGCCCGCGAGCCTGCAGGCGCGGGGGCCCATGGGGCCACGGTACACGACCTGAGCCTCGGCGGCCTGCATCTGAGTCTCGAACAGGACGGCGGGTTCGCGATCGGCGCCCGGCTCTCGCTGCTGCGTCTCACATACCGCAGCGGCCAGGTCTGCGAGACACCAGTGAGCATGAAGATCCGCTGGATCTTTGCCCGGCCGGGATTCAGCCGCCTGTACATGGGCTGTCAGTTTCTCGACCTGTCGGCGCCCGTCCGTGCATGGATTACCGCTCTGGCCACGGCCAAGCAGCAGGTCGCCGTGGCCGGTGGGACCATCGGTCCTGAGCGACGGTAAGGTCCCGGTTTGGTCCCATTTTTTACGTTTTACGACACAGGAGGAGGCAACTATGAGCGAAAACGAACCCTACCGAGGTTTCGAACAGGGCCCTATCCGACCGCCCAGCGAACGCCACAGCCTGCTCGTGCGGGTGACCCGTAATTGCCCGTGGAACCGCTGCACCTTCTGTGGCCTGTACAAGGGCGAGCAGTTCAGTCGGCGACCGGTGGCGCACGTGCTCCGGGACATTGACGCGGTGCAGAGGGCCATAGAGCGCTTGACCGGTGTGCCCAGGCCAGCCGTACCGCCCGATGGCGACGAGGGTGAATGGCTGGCGGAACACGCGGCCCGCACCTGGTTGCAGGCGGACTGTCGTTCGGTCTTTTTGCAGGATTCCAACAGCCTAATTGTCTCCCCCAGCGACCTCGAAACCATCCTCCTGCACCTGCGCGCCGTCTTCCCGTCAGTCGAGCGGATCACCTCCTACGCCCGTTCGCAGACCATTGCCCGCATCAGCGAACAAGACCTCGCCCGGTTGCACGCGGCCGGCCTGAACCGCATCCACATCGGTTTCGAGTCCGGCTGCGACCATGTGCTCGACCGGGTGCGTAAGGGTGCCGACCAGGCGACCCACGTCCTCGCCGGCCAGAAGGTGAAGCGGGCAGGCATTGAACTCTCCGAGTACTACATGCCTGGCCTCGGCGGCCGGGAGTTGTCGCGGCAGCACGCGCTGGACAGTGCTGCGGCGCTCAGCCGCATCGACCCGGACTTCATCCGCGTGCGCACCCTTGCCTTGCCGAGCGGGCTCGAATTGGCCGATGAGGCGGAACGCGGCGCCTTTGCCCCTCTGGGCGACCGGGAGGTGGCGGAGGAGTTGCTGCTCTTTCTGGAATCGCTCACCGCCATCACCAGCCGGGTGGTGAGCGACCACATCCTGAACCTGTTCGAGGAGATCGAGGGGCAACTGCCGGAGGAGCAAGCGCGGATGACCGGCGTTATCCGCTGTTTTCTCGCCCTGGAACCTGCCGAGCAGGTGCTGTACCAAGTGGGGCGGCGCACCGGGGTGTTTCATCGGCTGGACGATCTGGAGGACCCGGTCCTCCGCCCTCAAGCACGCCAGTGGGTGGAGCGGTTCGTGGTCACACCGGAGAACGTTGACCAGGTCACCGCGACACTCATGCAGCGGTTCATCTGAGACGCGGCTGGACTGAACCGTCGGGGCGGGAGCCCGGCAGAAAAAAAGGCCCCAATCGTTTCCTCGGCCGGCAGGGCAGAGAAACGAGTGGGGCCGTGTTTGGTCCCGTCCGCTCCAAAAGGAGCGGACGCGGCTACATCCGGCGGTATATTTCGAGCACCCGCTCTTTAGTCATAATCTCTTGCCAGTCCTTCCCAAAGCAGTTCTCCCAGAGCGGCACCAGGCCGAGGGCGACGTTGGCCATGGTGTCCAGGGCCGCGTCGTCGAGATCCCGGGTCAGGTTGCGCGGCAGTTGGATGTCGTGCTTGGTCATCATCTGGCGAAACTCCCGTACGCCCTCAGGATAGACCTCCTCCAACTGATCAAAGGTGATGCAGCAGCCAATACCGTGGTGCGTGCCGAGTACGAAGGAGAGACCGTAGGAAAGGGCGTGGCAGGCCCCCACCTGAGCGTAGGCGATGCTCATCCCTCCGAAGTATGAGGCCATCATCAGCTTGTCTTCCTTGTCCGGCCCGTCTTCGAGGAA
>JAVEYP010000436.1:0-2662 GCA_034003445.1 Desulfobulbus sp. | reverse complement strand
GCCGACCGGGTGACCATCCTCACGGCGCTCGGTGTGCTCGATCCGGTCACCGGCCAGCCGACCCCGATCTTCGATGCAGCCAAGGCGGTGCGCATGGTCAAGGTAACCCAGGAGTCCTGGCAGAAGGAGCGAGACAAGATGCTCAAAACCTGCGGCCAGTGCCACTCCGCGCATTACGTCAAGGAGCAGCTCGACATGGGTGACGCCATCATGATCAAGGCGGACCGGCTCATGGCCGATGCCATCGAAACAGTCGCTGCGCTCTACAGCGAAGGACTTATTAAGAAGCCGGAAAGCTACCCGGCCAACTACCCTTTCCTACTCACCTTCATGCATACCAATGGCACCAATTGGGATAAGGACCTGGACAAGCTTTCCTATATCGACCAAGTTCTGGTGCAGATGTACATGAAGCACCGCATGCGCACCTACCAGGCCTTCTTCCACGTCAACCCAGACTACGCCTACTGGTACGGCTGGAACGAGATGACCAAGGATCTCGGTGAGATCAAGGAACTGGCCAAATCAATGCGGGCCCAGCAGGGCAAATAATCCGGGCAGACGCAGACAGCAGCGAGCTGGCCCTGCGGGGCCAGCTTATCTTTCACGCACCACAAAATAGACCCGCCCGGATGCATCCCGGGCCGGTCTTTACCTAAATGGAGGAACCACCATGGACAAACGCATTATCAAAGACGGTATATACTGGCTGGGCGCACTGGACTGGGACCGGCGTCTGTTCGACTCGCTCGTGCCCCTTCCCGACGGCACCACCTACAATGCCTACCTGGTCGAGGGTAGTGAAAAAACCGCCCTGCTCGATACGGTCGACCCGGCCATGGTCGGGGAACTGCTCCACCAGCTGCGCGACATCAAACGGATTGACTACATCATCAGCCAGCACACTGAACAAGACCACTCCGGCACCATTCCACTGCTGCTCGAACGCTACCCCGAGGCCCAAGTGCTGGCCACGGCCAAGGGCAAATCCCTGCTCATAGACCACCTGCGCCTGGCCGAAGACCGGATCACAGCGGTGGCCGATGGCGAGACCCTGTCGCTCGGCAACCGGAATCTGCGATTCATCCATACACCCTGGGTGCACTGGCCGGAAACCATGTGCACCTATTTAGAAGAGGAGCGCATCCTCTTCAGCTGCGACTTTTTTGGCGCCCATATCGCCGCCAGCGAACTGTTCGTGACCGATCAGTGCCGGGTGTACGAGGCGGCCAAGCGCTACTTTGGCGAGATCATGCTGCCCTTCCGGGCCATCATCGGCAAAAACCTGGAAAAGCTGGCCAACCTGCCGATAGATATCATCGCCCCCAGTCACGGCCAGATTTATGACCAACCGGCGTGGATCCTGGAGGCCTACACTGACTGGGCCTTGCACCCGCCGCAGAACCTGGTGCTCCTGCCCTACGTGACGATGCACGGCAGTACCGCGCTGATGGTCGACCACCTGACCGAGGCCTTGATTACCCGCGGCGTCCAGGTGGAACGATTCAATCTCACGGTCACCGACATTGGCAAGCTGGCCATGGTGCTCGTGGACGCGGCCACCATCGTTGTGGGCACGCCCACCGTTCTCGCCGGACCGCACCCGCTGGCCGCCTACGCCACCTTCCTGGCCAACGCCCTGCGGCCCAAGGCGATGTTCCTCTCCATCATTGGCTCCTACGGCTGGGGCGGTAAGACCGTGGAAACCCTGGCCGGGATGACCGGTAACCTCAAGGCCGAGGTGCTGGAGCCAGTGCTCTGCAAGGGGCTGCCCGACGAAGCCGCCTATGCCGCGCTCGACCGGCTGGCCGACACCATCGCTGCCAAACACAAGGAAAAAGGGCTCGCCTAAGGAGCCCCGGTTCAACGCCTCCGGCCGGTGGGGCGTTACGCCTCGTCTTCAAGCAAGGGTAAGACCTCGGCGAATCCTGTTCGCCGGTTGCTATCCCTGCGCGGAATGTAGGGACTGCAACTACTCTACAGCGCCCGCAGCCCCGCGGCATGCGGCATAATCCGAACGCCGTCCAGCGTGACACCTGCTTGCCCGCACAACACCCACCCAAGGAGGAGACTATGGCAGCGATTGACGAGCTGAACTGTGAGCATCAGGTTATCGAGCAGATGCTCCGGGTGCTGCGCGTCCTGGCGCATCGGTTGCGTCTCGGCGCAACCATGATTCCGGCGCACCTCGACGGCGTGCTGGAATTTCTCGAGGTATTTGTCGACCAATGCCACCATGCCAAGGAAGAGGAGCACCTCTTCCCTGCCCTTGAGGCAGTGGGCGTACGTAACCAGGGTGGGCCGCTTGAGGCGATGTGCACTGAACACCGGCGAGGGCGGGAGCTAGTCGTGCAGATGCGGGAGGCCCTGGACCTGTGGGCGACCAACCGGCTGAACGGCGGCCTCGTCTTTGCAGGCGCGGCCGAAGAGTACCAGGCCCTGATGCTCCAGCACATGGATAAGGAAAGCGGCGTGCTTTTTGCGGCAGCCGACATCCGGCTCAGTAAAGACACAGACCAAGAACTGACCGAGGCGTTCGCGCGCCTCGAACGCGAACGGATCGGCGACGGCGTCCACCAGCGACTACACGCCGTCTTTGACCAGATGTGCACGCTCTATCTGAACTGAGGCCGGAAGAGAACATGCGCCACGTTTTACACAC
>JAVEYP010000435.1:0-2663 GCA_034003445.1 Desulfobulbus sp. | reverse complement strand
ATCGACATCCTGGTCAGCTCCATCGGTGATGCCTCCAGCCTGTCCGGCGGCACCCTACTGATGACCCCGCTCAAGGGTCCGGACAGCCATACCTATGCCGTTGCCCAGGGGCCGCTGGCCGTGGGCGGTATTGCCTTTGGTGGCAGGGCGGCCAAGGTTCAGAAAAACTTTCCCACTGCTGGGCGGATTACCGGCGGGGCGATTGTCGAGCGGGCCGTGGGCTACGAACTGCCCACCTCGGGCGAGTTGCTCTACCAGCTGCACGAGACCGATTTCACCACGGTCGCGCGCATGACCGAGGCCATCAACAGCCAGTTCGGCGACGGTACTGCCGAGTCGCTCGACTCCCGCTCCGTCAGGGTCCGCAAACCAGCCTCCTTCCAAGGCGATGTGGTGAGCTTTGTCGCCAATTTGGAAAGCATCGACATCGAGCCGGACGGGCCCGCGCGCATCGTGGTCAATGAGCGCACCGGCACCATCGTCATGGGTCAGGACGTACGCATCTCCATGGTGGCGGTGTCGCACGGCAACCTCAACCTGGTCATCAGCGAATCGCTCGAGGTCTCCCAACCCAACCCGCTGGCCGCCGGCACTACCGTCGTCGCACCGACTACGACCATAAACGTCATGGAGGAGGAGGGGAACCTGGTGGTACTGGAGATGGGTGTCAACATCGGCGACATTGCCAAGGCCCTCAACGCCATCGGTGCCACCCCGCGCGACCTGATCGCCATCTTCCAGGCCATCAAGGCTGCGGGTGCGCTCCAGGGCGAGCTGGTCATCCTCTGACCAGCTACCAAGTTCTTTTCAACAAAGGAGCATCCCGCATGCAGACCACTCTTGATCCCCGTCAGGCCCTGGCCGCGGCCATGTCCACTCCGAACGAGGCGAGCGCCCTACGCAGCAGACGCAGCCTGAAAAAATCCTGCCAGGAATTCGAGGCTATTTTCATCCAGTCGCTGTTCAAGGAGATGCGCAAGACCGTGCCCGAGGGCGGCCTGTTCCCGCGCAGCACGGCCACCGAGATGTACCGCGACATGCTCGACCAGGAGGTGGCTAAAAAAGTTGCCGAGCGCCAGTCCATCGGCTTGGCCGAACAGATGTACCGGCAAATGGAACGGCGCTTGCCGGGTGGCGCATGACCGTTCCCCGTCTCCCCCACCGGAGTCAGCAGAAAATATTTTTTAGTAAAGTTTGTTTCCGTTGCAGCCGATATATGTGACAACAGGAAGAAATTGTCCTGTTCAGCCGGGCCAGGACGGCCCGCACCCCCCGCACGGAGGCGGAACAGCCATGAACATCAACCCGAGCCACACCACCAGGATGGAGCACCAGCCTGTTGCCCGAGAGCGGGTCAACCATAGGCACGAACTCCCGCCCCAGGCAGCCCGACCGGAACGCGCCGACACCGTCCGCCTGAGCTCCGCTCCCGCGCCCGCCCCCACCTACGCAGCCGGAGTACAGCGCGGCGGCAGGGAGGATATCCGCTTCGAGACCCTGCGCCAGCTGGTGGCCAGCCTGCTCAAAGAACAGGGCGTGAACACAAAGATCGCTGCTGGTACGACCGGGATCGATCTTGCCGGCATCAGCCCGCAGGAGGCGCAGGAGCTGATTAGCCAAGACGGCTACTTCGGGATCGAGCAGAACGCAGAACGCATCTTTCAGTTCGCCGTGGGCATCGCCGGCGGCAACCCGGCCCGCCTCGACGCCATCAAGCAAGGGATCGACCGCGGCTTTGCCGAGGCCAAAAAGGCGCTCGGCAACTGGCTGCCGGATATCTCCCTGGCCACCTACGACGCGGTGATGACAAAACTCGACGAGTGGGCATCGCCAACAGCGACTGCGGTCTGACAACTTTTTTTTGGTGAACGCAATGAGCGTGGAATTTTTCGGAGTACGGGGTATGGGCCAACTCGGCGCCATCAACAAGCTCAACCGGTCCGACGACACGGCACCCGCAGGAAAAACCGGCGGTGTGGAGGGGTCTTCGTTTTCGGCCGCGCTGCAGGGCGCAACCCAGGCTCAGGGTACGTGCCGACCGGAGGACGTCGCCCGCGCGGCCCGCGTGCAGGAACTCAAGGCCCAGGTGGCCAATGGCCAATACCAGCCCGACCTGACCCGGGTGGCTTCGAGCCTGCTCAAGTTCCTTGCCGGCGGTGCCTGATATGGAACGGGAAACCGTGCGCGGCCTGCTCGTTGAGCTGCGCGACACCATTCGTGCGGAACGCGAGCACGCCACAGCGCTCAACATGGAGGGCATGCTCGCCGATGTCCAGCGCAAGGAGGAGTTGCTCCGTCAGTTGAGTGCGGTGGACCGGCTTCACCCGGACAATCGCCATTTCGCCCTTGAGGTGCAGCGAGAAAACCGCCGCAACGCCTACCTGTTCCGCGCCACGCTGAATTGGATCCAAGAGACCATGGAGTTCTTTGGCCGTAAGACCGTGCCGGCCACGTACAGCCCGCAAGGCCTGTCGCAAAAAACGGCCATGCACGGCCGGCTGCTCTCCGGCCGCATCTGAGCTGTCCCCCGCTTCGTTCCGGGCCGACCACCCTTGCCCAGGTGACGGCCCTGTCCCCACCCCGCCCGTCCCAACACATCCTCTGTTTGCGCTAAACTTCCCCGCCCCGCCCACCGATACGTTAACAAACAGCCCCAGGCCAAT
>JAVEYP010000434.1:0-2664 GCA_034003445.1 Desulfobulbus sp. | reverse complement strand
GGCGACGCCGCCGGGCAGGTCGAGCGGAACCAGGGGCCGGCGCAGGAGTGGCGGGTGATCGACAGCCAGTCTCGGAAAATTCGATGACAGTGGATGGTTTCTGAGATGGCCTCTCAACTTCTGCTGATCCTTCTCCTTGTCTGCGGGCCGTGGCTCTCCGGCTGCGCCGCACCGGTGATCATTGCCGCCGGTGCAGGTACCGGCTACGTGATGGCGGATGACAAATCCCGGCGGAAGGTGGACCGGTTCTTTAAGGATATCAGCCGATCGGTCAAGCAGACCACCCGACGTCTTACCCGCGAACAACCCAGGAAAAAAACAACCGCTCCCGGCAAGCAGGGGCGCTTTGCCCTGCGCATAAACAAGACCGGCCTGCATCCGGCAAGGGTCCCCACCCAGGGGGCACGGTCGTCGTCACCCTGCAGTACACGGTCAATGGCGGGCCGGCGGGCGGCAGTCAGATCGAGGTTAAGCGCAGGCTGCTCAAGAACGGGAAGGAGCTGACCGTGCTCAACACGGAAACAGCCACCCGAAAGAATGGTGCTTGGGAAAATACACTGGCCTTTGCCGTACCCGACTCCGCCACCCCACGGTGCGATGACCGGCGCCGAAATCGAGAGAAGCACAGCCGTCGCTGCGGCTGACGCGGGAACCACGGCTCGACAGAAGAGCGCTGGTGCTCTGGGCGTCACTCATTTCGTCTGCGCCGGTCTATCCCATCCGGGTCGGGTGCGCCGGATTAATGAGGACGGTCTGCTCCTCCTGCCTGCTGCCGGCCTCTTTGCGGTTGCCGATGGCCTGGGTGGTCTGGACGCCGGCGATATTGCCAGCAGGACCGCCCTGCAGGCCCTGGCCGAACTGTACCAGACCCCGCAGGGCAGCGCCTGCTTGTCCTGCTTTTTCCCTGCGCCTCACACGCCACCTGGACAGCCGCCCCTCGCTGAGTTGATCGGCGCCGTCAACCTGTGCTCCTACCGACAAAAAATCGCCCTGGGGCGTAATATGGCCACCACCCTGGCTTTGGTTCAGCTGTACGAGTCCACGGCAGTCGTGGCCCATGTGGGCGATAGCCGGGTCTATCAATGGCGAGCGGGGCAGTTCACCCCCCTAACCCGTGATTACTCTCTGGTCAACAAACTCTGTGACCAGGGGACGATGACCTCTCGGCAGGCCGAACACTCGCGTCAGCGACACGTTATTACCCGTGCCCTGGGCGCAGCGGCCCAGGTTCGGCCAACCGTGGCCTCTTTTCCCGTGACTGGAGGCGACCTGCTGCTGCTCTGCACTGACGGGCTCACCGCCATGCTCAGCGATGCAGAGATCCGCGCCATTCTCCTGGATGGCACGGATGACCTTGGCTGGACAGTGGAACGGTTCGTCGTCGCAGCCAATGAGGCGGGTGGCCGTGATAGCGTGACTGTCGGCTTGGTGAAACTGGTCGGCTAAGGGAAACTCGGTCCAACCTGAAAGTCGGATCAAAAGGAGCGGATCGTTGCAACAAAAAAGGCCTCCCGGTAAACCGGGAGGCCTTTTTTGTTGGTGCTGAATGGAGAATTGTTTAGACGTGCTTCTTTTCCGGCGCCTTGAGGGTCATGTGGATAACAACCGCTACGGCTAGGATGACCGCGGAGACCACAAAGGGCACGAAGAAGTTGCCGGTCATGGCCTGCAGTTTGCCACCGGCGTAGGGGCCGCAGAAACCGGCGATGCCCCAGGCGGTGAACAACAGACCGTAGTTGGAGCCCTGCGCGGTCGGTCCGTAGTACTGCAGGGTCGTGGCCGGGAACAGGGTGAACATGGCGCCGTAGTTCCAGCCGATCAGACCAGCAACAGCGGCCAGCGTGACTGTGCCCGTGCCGGCCGGGAAGAGCAGCAGCATGGCAACGACCTGGAGGCTAAAGAGCACCACAAAGATCTGCTTGGTGCCGATTTTGTCTGCCAGCGGGCCAACCATGATACGCACTGCGGCGTTAAAGATGGCCAGGGTGCTGGGCGCCAAGGCTGCGGCCATGGCGATCCCCTTTGCCTCGGCCGGTGGGATGTCCTTGATGGTCGCGAGCCCCTGGGTGCCGATGTACTTGAGGCTCATGGCGTCAATACCATGCTTGGCGATCAGGCCGATACACATCAGGCCGGCAAAGGAGCCGCAGAAGTAGGCGACCCACAGCAGCCAGAACTGGGGGGTGGCCTTGGCTTCTTCGTAGGTGTAGTCACGGGTAACTTTAGGCGCTCCGGTACCGGTTGCCGGGGCCGGCGGATTCCATCCAGCCGGTTTGTAGCCCACCGGCGGCACCTTGAGGCAGAGGGCGGCGATGACGACGATGATGAGCATGGCGATACCGACAATCCTGAACACAGGGAGGGCACTGCCGTAGTGATTGATCAGACCGGTGGCCATTGGCGCCATGATGAAGGAGCCGAGACCCAAGCCGACGACGGTGAAGCCAGTGGCCAGGGCTCGCCGGTCTGGCCACCACTTGGGGGCCGTGGCGATGGGTGGCAGGTAGACGCAACCTCCGCCGAAACCGGCGATGACGCCGTAATAGAGGTAGAGTAACCAGAGCTGCTTGCTGCCTGCTGCCTTGGCGGCGTCGCCACCGGCGGCGATGACTGCAGGATCCGGCGGCGTGATGGTGGACACCATGTAGAAGCCGAAGGCCATGA
>JAVEYP010000433.1:0-2666 GCA_034003445.1 Desulfobulbus sp. | reverse complement strand
ACCCCGTCCGGGGCGCGCTACACGGTGGTGCAGATCGCCGGCCTGATCGCGCGCCGCATCGTCTGTCGGGCTGAGCCGGGCGACCAGGTGGTGAGCGGCCAGCGTTACGGCATGATCCGCTTCGGCTCCCGCCTGGACCTCTACCTGCCGCTTACCACAGAGATCAAAGTGCGCGAGGGCGAACTGGTCCGCGCCGGCGAAAGCGTGCTCGGTCTGTTCCGGGAATCAGCCAGCGACAAGGCTTAAGAAAGATTTGTCTCTTGTCTCTCGTCGCCGGGCGGCCTAGAATACCTGCTTTAGTGGGCCAGATCCGTTATTTTCGGCGCTATTCCGCCGGCCTCCTGGCTCCAGTCAGACTGGCATTCCTGCACCCTACCACGAGTTGACCATGGAAAACGCACCCTCGCCCAATCGATTGTACATCGTCCCCTGCATGCTCACCATCTGCAGCCTGTTCAGTGGCTTTTACTCGATCATCGCTGCCATTAACGGCCATTTTTTTGCCTCTGCGGTGGCCATCCTGGTGGCTGGCGTGTTCGACGGCCTGGACGGCCGGGTGGCGCGCATGACCGGCTCCACCTCAAGCTTTGGCATGGAGCTTGACTCCCTGTGCGACATGGTCGCCTTTGGCGTCGCCCCAGCCCTGCTTGCCTACCTCTGGGCGCTGACGCCCTACGGCCGCTACGGGTGGCTGGCCGCTTTCCTCTACGTGGCCGCCACTGCTCTCCGCCTGGCCCGGTTCAACTCGCAGATCGAGGTCAGCCCGAGCCATGACTTCACCGGCCTGCCCTGCCCAGCGGCCGCCGGCGTGATCGCCACCGCGGTTATGTTCAGCAGCAATGTCTTCAACACCACCAGCACTGTGCAGCACCTCTCCCTGCTGGTGCTTATCTCCCTGCTCTCCTACCTGAGGGTCTCCACACACCGGTACGCCAGTTTCAAGCACATGGATATCCCCCGAGACAAGCGGTTCCAGCTGTTCATCGGTCTGATCCTGCTCCTCATCCTGCTCGCCAGCGATCCACCCAAAACGCTGTTTCCGGCTCTCTTCCTCTACTCCCTTTCCGGGCTGGTGATGGCCCTGCGCACTCGTGTAGGAAGAAAAAAAGTGAAAGCCGCCGGCCCGAAAGACCGACCGCTCTAGGCGCCGGGCACACGGTAGGAAAACAGACGTGCGTATTACCGGGGGCAGTGCCTGCGGCCGCCGACTGGTCACGCCCGCATCTGGCCGGGACTCCATCCGACCGACCTGTGACCGGGTACGCGAGGCCCTTTTCAACCTGCTCGGTGCGCGGCCTATGGGCAGCCGAGTGCTCGACCTGTTCGCTGGTACCGGCGTACTCGGCATTGAGGCCCTCAGCCGGGGCGCGGTGTTTGCCCTGTTCGTCGACCGCTCGCTTACGGCCGGGCGGCTGATCGAAACCAACCTGCGCGCCTGCCTACCGCAGCCGGCGGCCGCCTTTGTACGCATGAACCTAGCCACGGCCACGAGTCTGGAAGCGCTACGCGCCGGCCTGGAACCGGGTGTGGCCTTCGACCTAATCTTTCTCGACCCGCCGTACCGCCAAAATCTGGCCAAGCGGGTGCTGCCGCTGCTCGACCCAGGCCGCCTGCTCAACCCGGGCGCGCTGGTGGTTGTCGAGGAGCACGCACGGGCCGAACTGCCGACGCACACTGGCGCGCTCACCCTGGCGGACCAGCGCCGCTACGGAGAAACCTGCCTGTGGATCTACCGGCAACAACTGGCAGGAACCTGACACCATGAACACACCGCTCACACCGAACCCGTCCAACAACAGCAACCCCGCCCCAGCCATCGCCCTCTACCCCGGAACCTTCGATCCGATCACCAACGGCCATGTCGATATCATAAGCCGCGGGCTCTGCCTGTTTGACCGGATCATCGTCACCGTGGCTGTCAACCCCCACAAGACACCGCTGTTCTCTCTTGAGGAGCGATACGCCCTGATCAACGAGTGCTTCCGCGACCTGGACGGTCGCATTGAGGTCGGTACCACCGACGGCCTGATCGTGGACTACGCCAGGCAGCGCGGCGCCCGCGCCATCATCCGCGGCCTGCGGGCGATCTCCGATTTCGACTACGAGTTCCAGATGGCGCTGATGAACCGGCGGCTGGACCGGACCGTGGAGACAGTCTTCCTCATGACCGGCTTTCGCTGGATCTACATCAGCTCTACCGGCATCAAGACCACCGCCCGACTACGGGGCAGCATTAAAGGCCTGGTGCCTGCCCACGTGGAGCTGGCCCTGCAAGAGAAATTCGCCTGATGACCGGCAACACGAAAAAAAACGAAAATGACCGCGCGACCACTGATCGGCGCCAGGTACTCCTGCGCTGGGGTCAGTGGGCAGCGGCGCTGGCGGCCACCGTTTTTCTCTACCCGCTGCTCCGTTTCAGCGGCCACAAAGTGCCCCGTAAACCGCGGCTGGTGGACGTGCCGGCCCCCCTGCCTCTAAACGGCGTGCACACCAACCCGGACTTCCTCCTCTTCGCTGCCGAGGACACTGCCCAGGCGGTGTCCCGCACCTGCACCCATCTTGGCTGTCGACTGAATTACCAGGAGGACAAGGGGTACATAGAATGTCCCTGCCACCAGAGCCGTTTCACCCCAGAGGGCAAACGGTTCGCCGGGCCAGCGGAGAGG
>JAVEYP010000432.1:0-2668 GCA_034003445.1 Desulfobulbus sp. | reverse complement strand
GACCGTGGCGCTGCTGCGTCAGGGCGGATCCGCGGCCGATGTCATCCGGACGGCCACCGGCCACCTGTTCGTCGACGAGTTCCAGGATGTCAACGGGGCTCAGTACCAACTAGTCGCCCTGTTGGCCACCACCTCGACAGTGTTCGTGATCGGCGACCCAGACCAGGCTGTTTACGGCTTCCGTGGCTCAGACCCCCGTTGGTTTTTCTCCTTTATTGACGAGTTCGCTGCGGAGACGCACCATCTGGAGCGCAACTACCGCAGCGGCGCAGCTATCCTCTCTGCGGCTGGCGCGGTTATCAACAGGAATCCGCGGTCCGGACCGACGGTAATGCAGGCGGAAAGTGCCCGTCCGGGGGCCATCCATGTACAGCGCTGCCCCACGCCAGAACACGAGGCGGTCTTCATCGCCGACCAGATCGAGGCGCAGGTGGGTGGCACCTCGCACCGCAGTCTGGAGCGGCTCGACCAGGGCCAGATGGGCCAGGTTTCCTTCCGCGATATTGCCGTCCTCTACCGGACCTCGCGGCAGGCTAAGACGCTTGCGGCCGTGCTTGGTGCCCGCTCCATCCCCTGCCAGCTGGTGGACCTGGATGCCTACTACACGCGCGGCGACTGCCGGCCGCTCTACCTGTGGCTCTTGTTGCTGGCAGGCTTGGCGAGCGACGATGAGCAACTCGCCCTGCTCGGCCGCTTCTCCGGGGTCGGCCGCCATTCCCTGCGGCTGCTCCGCCAGCGGCTGCGCGCAATGACGCCAGCAACCGGCCGCACCTTTCTGGGCGACCGGCTTGGCCCTGCGGACGGGCGGGTGGGGGCAGTCCTGGACAGGTTTCGCGCGCTGTACAGTCGGCTTCGCGCCCTGGCCGCGGAACAATCAATAGATGCGGTGCTGCTGGCGCTTGGAGGCGAGTACGGGCTTGACCCGCGCGAGCCCGACCTGGTCCGGCTGCGCGAACTGTCGCTCACCTTTGACGCGGATCTGCCCGCCTGTGCGGCCCATCTGCAGACCTTCAGCGACTCGGTTGTCTACGACCCGCGCGCCGAGGCGGTGACCCTTTCCACCCTACACGCGAGCAAGGGGCTTGAGTTTCCTGTGGTGTTTATCACCGGCTCGGAGGAGGGGCTGCTGCCGTTCGCGCCGCGCCTGATGCTCTCTCCGGAGGCAGTCCGCGCCCATCTGGAGGAGGAGCGTCGCCTCTGCTATGTGGGCATGACCCGGGCGATTGCAACCCTGTGTCTCACCTGGTGCGCTACCCGGACTGTTCCGGGCCAGCCCGGAGAACAAAGGCAGCCGTCCCGGTTCCTCGCCGATATCCCGGCTACCTTGGTCACCCGCGCGCAACCTATCACTGGCGTGGCGCACAAACGGCGGTCGTCCCAGCAACAGCTTTCCCTCTTCTCTCCCGATGACTGACAGGGCCGCCTTGCAGGCACGCATCGAACGACTGCAGGGAAAAATTGGGCAACTGGAGGAGGAAAACAACCGGCTGGGGACCAGGGCGCGCTTGGCCGATTCCGCCAGCCAAGCCAAATCGGATTTTCTGACCATGATCAGCCACGAGATCCGCACGCCGATGAATGGCGTCATCGGCATGAGTGAACTCCTCCTCGCCACCGAGCTGCAGCCGCGCCAGCGTCATTTCGCCCAGCTTATTCGCAGCTCAGCCGCCAGCCTGCTCACCCTGATCAATAACCTGCTCGATTTCAGCAAGATCGAGGCCGAGAAGATGACCCTGGAAGTGGCACCGTTTGACCTCGCCGCCTTGCTGGATCAACTGGTCTCCCTCTACCAGGTGACCGGCCGGAGCAAGGAGCTTGCGGTGAGCGGGGCCATCGATCCGGCGGTGCGGCGGTGCTACTTTGGAGATGTCCACCGGCTGCGCCAGGTGCTTGTCAACCTGCTCGGCAATGCCATGAAGTTTACCGAACAGGGGGCCATTGTCCTGCGGGTGCGTCACGAACAGGGCGGTCCTGACGGCCGCGAGCGCATTCATTTTGCGGTGGAGGACACCGGGGTCGGTATTGCCAAGGGAGCGATCGGTAAGCTCTTTCAGCCGTTTTCCCAGGTGGACAGTTCGTCGACCCGGCGCTACGGAGGCAGCGGCCTGGGGCTGTCGATCTGCGCCAAGCTGCTTCAGCTGATGGGGGGCGAGTACGGGGTGCGTTCGCATCCGGGGCAGGGCTCAGTGTTCTGGTTCAGCCTCGACTTTGCGCCAGCCGGTCCGGTCAGCGAGGAGACCGCGCTCCCCGCGGCGCTCCGGTCCGTGCTTGAGGCGTCACAGACCGTCGTGCCAAGGGCGCCAGCCACGAACACCACCACCGAGCCCGCCTTGCGGCTGCTCATCGTCGACGACGACGAGACCAACCGCATAGTCCTGGCCGAGACCTTCTGTCATGCTAATGCGGAAATAGTCGTGGTCGGCAACGGCCTCCAGGCGGTGCAGGCCTGCCGTGCCGACCGCTTTGACCTTGTTTTCATGGACTGCCAGATGCCCGAGATGGATGGCTTTGAGGCGACCGAAACCCTTCTGGCGGATTGTGCGGCTGAAGGGCGGGGGCCGCCGGTCATTATCGCACTGACCGCCGACGCTACCGAAATTGGTCGGCAGCGCTGCTTGGAGGTGGGCATGGCCGGCCACCTGGTGAAGCCGCTGGACTTCGTGCAGCT
>JAVEYP010000431.1:0-2670 GCA_034003445.1 Desulfobulbus sp. | reverse complement strand
CTCGACCTGCTCGCCTGGGACATCTCCTTCTTCTCCCGGGTGCCCGTGCTCACCTATCCGAGCTACGAAATCCCCCCGTACACACCGCTCTCCCCCGACCCAACAACGGTCTGCGCCCGCCTGGCCACTCTCTACCGCCTGCACGACAACCAAGCACCCTGCATCGTCCTCACCTCGGCCGAGGCCGTGCTGCGGCGGATCCTGCCCGCCGCCGAACTCGACCGCCGCTGCGAATTGGTACTGGCCGGAGAGGAAACGGACCGGGACGCCCTGATCGCGGCGATTACCGCCGCCGGCTACCAGACCGCAGAGATGGTCCGCCAGGAGGGGGACCTGGCCCTGCGCGGCGGCATCATCGATGTCTACCCGCCGGTGCTCGACGAGGAACTCTCCGGTCCCCTGCGACTCGATTTTTTCGGCGACCTAGTGGAATCGATCCGCCTGTTCGACCCGCTCAGCCAGCGATCGCGCCAGGAACTGCGCGAGGCGGTGCTGCTGCCGGCCTCGGAGTTGCTCTTTCCCCCGGAGAACGGACGCGCAGCACTGCTCGATGCGATCGACGCCGCTGCCGAAGCACATGGCTGGCCCACCGGCGAGGCCTTGGCCCTACGCGAACGATTCGCCACGGGCCAGCGGTTTCCGGGCATGGAATTTCTGCTACCCCTGCTGTACGGCGGGCGGCAGGGGATGCAGTCCCTGTTCGACTACCTGCCCCCGAAGGCCGGGCTGATCATCGCCGAGCCATTGCTGGTGAGGCAGCGGATGCAGTTGGTGCGTGAGCGAATCGTGGCCAACCATGCCGAAGCGGTCGGACACGGAGTGGCCGTCCTGCCTCCGAACGACCTCTTCCTCAGCGAAGACGAGTTCCAGCAGGCAGCCGAGGAGCGACTGTTGGCCCGGCTGCCGCACCTGCCCGATCTGGACCGCGACACGCCGGTTGCCACTGTGCACAGTGGCGATCACAGCCTGCTCGCCCAGGAAATCGATCTGCAGCGTAAAAAGCGCGGCCTGCTGGCGCCGCTGGCGGACCGCATCCGCACCTGGCAGGAGGAGCAGGGAACTATTATCCTTGCCTGCCGCTCGGTCCGCCAGGCGGATCACCTGCGCGCCATGCTCGCCCATTACCAGCTGGGCACAATGCTGCACGAGCCGCCGTTCACGCCGGAAGCGGTCCGGGATCCGGAGTTGGTGCACTGCTACCCGCACCCTCTGTCGCGGGGTTTTGATCTCCTCGACGAGCAGCTCCACTTCCTGTCCGCTTCCGAACTGTTCGGGGACAAGAGGCTACAGGCCCGACGCCGAGGCCGGGGCGGCAAGGAGGAGGGCCAGCCGATCCAAGTCGACCAGCTCACCGCCGGCGACGTGGTCGTGCACCGCGACCACGGCATCGGTCTCTTCCAAGGTCTGGTAAACATGGATATTTCGGGCCAGCACGGCGACTTCATGCAGATTGAGTTCCGCGGCGGCGACAAGCTCTACGTGCCCATGGACCGACTCCATTGGGTGAGCCGCTACCAAGGGCTCACCGACCAGGAGCCGAAACTCGACAGTCTTGGTTCGCAACGTTGGCTGAATACCAAGAAAAAAGTCACTGAAGCGGTCTGGAAGATCGCCCAGGAGTTGCTCGACATCTACGCCCGCCGGGCCATGCGTCAGGGGCACCGCTTCTCGCCGCCCGGCAATCTGTACAGTGAACTGGAAGAATCCTTTCCCTACGATGAAACCAGCGGCCAGGCCAAGGCCATCGACGAGGTGCTCAACGATCTGACCCGGGAACAGCCCATGGACCGGCTGGTCTGCGGCGACGTTGGCTACGGTAAGACCGAGGTCGCGGCCCGGGGTGCCTTCAAGGTGATTGAAGACGGCATGCAGGTGGCGGTGCTTGTGCCCACCACCGTGCTCGCCGAACAGCACACGGTCACCTTCCGCGAGCGATTCGCCGGTTTGCCGGTGGAGATCGCCTGCCTCAACAGATTCCGGACCAGCAAAGAGCAGCGGGAAATTGTCGCCGGTCTTGCCGCCGGGTCCATAGACCTGGTGGTGGGCACGCACCGGCTGCTCTCCAAGGATATCCACTTCAACAGGCTGGGGCTGCTCATCGTTGACGAGGAGCACCGCTTCGGCGTGGCCCATAAAGAGAAGGTCAAGAAGCTTAAGGCCACGGTGGACGTGCTCACCCTCACCGCCACCCCTATCCC
This sequence comes from Desulfobulbus sp., assembly GCA_034003445.1. Taxonomy (GTDB): domain Bacteria; phylum Desulfobacterota; class Desulfobulbia; order Desulfobulbales; family Desulfobulbaceae; genus Desulfobulbus. The sequence continues at coordinate 472 of JAVEYP010000431.1, read as the reverse complement.
GAGGACCCTGCAGATGTCGTTGTTAGGCATTCGCGACCTGTCGATGATCTCCACGCCGCCCCGGCAGCGGCGCTCGGTGAAGACCTTCCTCGCCCGCTTCGACCAGTTGGTCATCCGCGAGGCCATTCAGCGGGAGATGGAGCGCGGCGGCCAGTTGTTCTTTGTCCACAACCGGGTGCAGTCCATCCATCGGGTGGCGGAGACGGTCGGCGCGCTCGCGCCCCATGCCCGGGTCGGGGTCGCCCACGGCCAGATGCCCGGACCGCAGCTCGAGGACATCATGGTGCGCTTCATCAAACACGAGATCGACATTCTCGTCTGCACAACCATCATCGAATCGGGCTTGGACATCCCCAATGCCAACACCATCATCATCAACCGCGCCGACAATCTTGGCCTCGCCGACATCTACCAGCTGCGCGGCCGCGTGGGCCGTTCCTCCCGCCAGGCCTACGCCTACCTGCTGGTGCCC
>JAVEYP010000430.1:0-2680 GCA_034003445.1 Desulfobulbus sp. | reverse complement strand
GTTGGCGACCTGCAATTCCCCTGCGACCGCAGCCGCCTGCCAGGGGTCGGGCATGGAACGGAGCACGATATCCAGCACCTCATCAAGGTCCCCGGGCCGAACCCGGCGAATCCTCACACCATTCGCTCAGCGATGGAGGTGGTCAGTTCCCCAAGCAAGTTGGTGTAGCTGCCGAGTTCGTTGTCATACCAACCGTAAATGGCCGCCTGAGTGAACGGCACCTCCAGGATCGAAGAAGTGGCGCCACCTTCGAAATTGCAGCTCTTCAGACTTTGCAGGTCGACATTAATGGTGGCCGTGCGTGTGTGGGTCTCCGTCGACTCAATGGTCACCGCAGCCCGCGGCCCGCCGATGATGTCCGCGGACACGTTCTGCTCGGTCGAATAGATGAGATACGGGTTGATCTTGGCGTATTCTTCATAGATCGAGTTGAGCAGCGTGCGCTTGATCGGGTTCTCCAGTTCGTCCTGCAGGTTGATCACCAGTACGATGAGCGAGCCGGTGTTGGTCGGGATACGCACCGATTCGGCGATGAAGCCGATGGATTTCATCTCCGGGATAACTAGCCCCAGGGCCTTGGCGGCGCCCGTGGTGGTGAGGATGATGTTGTTAAGGATGGAGCGGTTCTTGCGCAGATCGCTGACGCCCGCGCCAGGAAGCCGGTCCAGCACCTCTTGGGAACCAGTGGCGGCGTGTACCGTCACCATGGAGGCGGAAAGCATTTTCGCCGCCCCAAAATGATCAAGCAGCGGTTTAATCATATAGGAAAGGCAGGTGGTGGTGCAGGAGGCGGCAGAGATGATGCTGTGCCGCGCCGGATCGTAGTCGTCGTCGTTGATGCCCATGACTGTGGTCACGGCGTCCTCCGGCATGTCCAGCCCTTTGGCCTGGATCTTGAACGGAGCGGACACGATGACCTTCTCGGCGCCGGCCTGCAGATGGCCACGCACTGAGCCCCTGCCCTCGGCAGGGTCGGCGGTCGGGTCCTTGAACGCGCCGGTCGAGTCGATCACTAGGCGGACCTGGTTGCCCTGCCAGTCGATATCTTTTGGATTGCGCGCCGTGCGAAGGAAGGTTACCGGCACGCCATTGACCGTCATGCTGCCCTCGGCCTCGTCGAGGTTCTCGATCACCCCTCCGCCCTTGTGACCATGCAGGTACATGCTCAACCGGCCGTAGGTGGAGTCCTTTTCCACGGACGAGGCAATACTCTCGATGCCGGCACCGACATCTCTTCCCAGATTGACCACAATCTCGGAAAAAAACTGTCGTGAGACATGGTGCCACAACGATAATTTGCCGATTCTGCCAAGGCCGTTTATCCCGAGTTTCATAACAGTTCTCTCCTCTCGTTAGGGGTGGAAAGGTGGTTGAGTGCTGGGCAAAGCGGGGACGCCGCCTGCTCTGTCATTTCAAGGAACATCATTGCTTTTTTAAACAATGACAATATTATAGCAAAATTCATTGTCGACCGGTAGCACAACCTCGTCCAAGGAGCAAAAAGCCGTTCCTTCAAGATGAGTGCAGACACAATCCCGCTCAGTGGACACGATTCATCAGCATACCTGATCGCTCCCGGAAAGACCACTGGCGCGCCGCGTCGGGCATGTCTTTCTCCCAATCGGCCAAGCCATGCACCTGCCACACACCAAGCTGTCCGCTGTGCTCCTCAAGCGGTACAAACGATTTCTTGCCGACGTCCGCTTAGCGGACGGCCAGACCCTTACCGTCCATTGCCCGAATCCCGGCTCTATGCTGGGCTGTTCCACTCCTGGCAGCCCGGTGATCATCAGCCGATCGGACAACCCGGCACGAAAATACCCATGGACCCTCGAAATGGTGCAGGAGCACGGCGTGTGGATCGGCGTCCACACCGGCCGGGCCAACACCCTCGTCAGGGAAGCCTTAGAAAACGGGGTAATCGATGACTTCGGCAGGCCGGTGACGATCACCCAGGAGGTAGTGGTCTCTGCCAAAAGCCGGCTGGATTTCATGATTGAAACGGACCAAGGGCAGGTCTATGTTGAAGTGAAAAACTGCTCACTGGCAGAGGATCGCACCGCCTTATTTCCTGATGCGGTCACCGTGCGCGGCACAAAACACATCGCCGAACTCGTTCACCTGACCGAGGCCGGCTTCACGGCCGCTGTGCTGTTCTGCGTGCAGCGCGGCGATGTCGATCGCTGCATGCCGGCTGTGCGAATCGATCCGGCCTATGCCCGGGCCGTGGCAGCGGCCGCGGTCAAGGGAGTGCGGTTTTTGGCCTACCGGGCGGAAGTCCGTCCCGAGGCCATCACCGTAACCCAAAAAATTCCATTCCAATTCGAACTCTTCTAATAGCAGCCATGAATGACAAACAAGCGGTCGTCCTGCTGAGTGGCGGCCTTGATTCGACAACGGTGCTGGCCATTGCCAGGTCAGAAGGTTTAGTCTGCAATTGCCTGAGCTTCCAGTACGGCCAGCGGCAGCGGGTCGAACTCGGCTGCGCCCGGGAGATCGCCGTCCGCTTCGGTGCCCGCCGGCATCTCGTCCTCCGCGTCGAGTTGGACGCCATCGGCGGCTCCGCCCTCACCGGCAGCGAGACCGTGCCTAAGCAGCGCATGCCCTCCTCAGAACCGGACGACATTCCGGTCACCTATGTACCCGGCCGCAATATCATTTTTCTGGCCCACGCCCTGGC
>JAVEYP010000429.1:0-2695 GCA_034003445.1 Desulfobulbus sp. | reverse complement strand
GTCGGCGAGTAGGTGTGCCGCCACCCAAACACCCATGGACCAGGCGACGAGATGGAGCTGTTGGTAGCCGGCAAAGGCGTGCAGGTCCAGCGGCTGCAGACGCCGGTAGTCGTGAACCAGACAGACATCGCAGCCATCGGCCGACAGGAAGCGGAACGGTTCCGCATCCATGCCCCAGCCGCTGAAGAAGAGCAGGCAGTGCGGATGGTTGGCGCGCTGCAGCCAGACTGTATGCATACGGTCAGTTTAAGGCTGCGCGGATTACCTCCGCCAGCGGCGCCAGCTGTTCCCAGTCCATGGCCGCGTTCAAGGAGAGGCGCAGGCGTGAGGTGCCGGCCGGCACGGTCGGCGGCCGTACTGCCTTGACCCAGTAACCAGCGGCGCAGACCCGCTCGGCCGCGGCCACCGCTCGGCTGGCATCACCGACCAGGACTGGGACGATGTTGCTACTGCCGTCGGTGCGCAGACCGGCCGCGCGCAGGTTCTCCCGGAGCTGGTCCGCAAGCCGGACTACTGTGGCCCGCTGCTCGCGCATCAGCGGGATCTGGCGGAGCACGAAGCAGAGCCAGTGGACCGAGACCGGCGGCAGGCCGGTGCTGAAGATCTGCGTGCGGGCGGTGTTGATCAGGTAGTCGATCAGCACCCGCGGGCCGACCACAAAGGCCCCCTGCCCGCCAAAGGCCTTGCCAAAGGTGCCGGTAAGGATATCGATGTTCCGATGGACGCCCTGTTCTTCCGCTAGGCCACAGCCGCTGTCCCCGCGGATGCCGACCCCGTGTGCTTCGTCCACGTAGAGTACGGCCTGCCAGCGGTCACGCAGGCGTACCAGTTCGGCCAGGTCGGTGGTGTCGCCATCCATGCTGAAGATCGACTCAGTGACGATGTACACCTGTCGGTAGTTGTTCCGTTCCCGGTCGAGGATGCGCTCGATGGCCGCGTAGTCGAGGTGCGGATAGCGGATCGAACGCGCCCGCGACAGGCGCATGCCGTCGATCAGGCTGGCGTGGCAGAGCTTGTCTGCCAGGATCAGGTCCTGCTTGCCAGCCAAGGCAGGCAGGAGGCCAACGTTGAGGTGGTAGCCCGAGTTGAACACCAGGGCCGCCCCGGCCCGGTAGAGCGCGCACAATTGCTCCTCAAGGCGAAGGTAAGGGAGAGTGTTGCCGGTCATTAGCCGGGAGGCGGTGCTCCCCAGGCCATAGTTCACCAGCAACCCGGCCTTGTCCTGTTCGGCGTAGAAGGCGCGCAGCAGCTCTTGGTTGGCGGCCAGACCGAGGTAATCGTTGCCGGCCAAGTTGAGGCAGCGGCGGCCATCAACCTCGATGAGGCCCTGGTCCAGGTGGGTGATCGGCACGAGCTGACACAACTGGCCGTCGTGCTCAATGTCGTCCAGCGATGCGGCCAGCTGATCAAGAAAAGTGGTCATGAGGCGATGTCAGGTTCCAAACTGCGCGTACAGCTCGTCATTGTAGCCCACCAGCAGCCGGTCGCCGATGCGCAAGGTCGGGGCGCGCAGGGTACCGGAGCGGCCCAGGGTTTCCTTGAGAATCGCCTCCCGGCTGTCCCGACGCGGGTCGAACACCAGCTGGTTCTTTCCCTTGGCGACGACGATTCCCCGGGCGGCGGCGAGTACCTTCCAGGCCTCCTCCTCGCCCAGCGACGCCTTGCGGGCGTCCGCGACCTGGACGGAGGCGATGTTGTTGCGGTTGAGCACATCCTGTGCCCGCTGGCAGGACGTTCAGCCCTTTCTTAAGTAGGCCCAATCGATCTGCATACGCGACTCCTTCTCGTCTGTGGTTGCGGTGATAGGGTGCCGGGGTGCGGCGCGAAAACCTCACTATAGTCGTCGCCAGGTACCGGTGCCAGAGGAATCATGGCAATTTTGACCGTTTGCAGGGATGGAAAAAACCACTCTAGGGAAAGACTGCGCACCACCACCAAATACCTCAGGAGAGAGCAACGATGACCATAGTACTGGAAAGCGGCGGACCGCAGGGCGAGCTGCTCCTACGCACCATGCCCATGCCGGCCGACACGAGTTTCAACGGTGACATCTTCGGCGGCTGGATCATGTCGCAGATGGACATTGCCGGCTCCATCCTCGCCAAAGAGGTGACCCGGACGCGCACGGCCACGGTCGCGGTGGAGAGCATGAAGTTCATCAAGCCGGTGCGGGTGGGTGACGTGGTCTGCTGCCATGGCCGGGTGGTGCGTGTCGGCACGACCTCGGTGACGGTCATGCTCGAAGTCTGGGTGCGGCCGGTGCTCGGCACAGGTGAGGACCGTTTTACCCTCTTCAAGGTCACCGAGGCGGCTTTCACCTACGTGTCGGTGGGCGAGGACGGCTGCAAGCAGCCCATCGACCGGGAACTCATTCGACAGCGGTTGCCCGAACTCAACTGCTGAGCACGCGGGTGTCCTCCAGCGCGCCCTCCAATTCGGCCAGGTCGGTCTCTGTCAGGTTGAGCAGGCTTGCCTCGAGTGTGTCGCCAAGCCGTAGCGAGCTGTCCTGTTCGAGACCAATGCCTAGCTTGTGGCAGACCAGGTTGGCCATGCGCACCAGCACGAGCAGCTGGTTCTTCTCGTCGACCTCCTCGGCATGGTGGTCCCGGGCGATCACGTGGAAGTACTCAGGCATGTTCCATTGGATGAGCAGCCGGCTTCCCTCAAACGTGTGCAGGCGCGTCATGGCCCCTAC
>JAVEYP010000428.1:0-2703 GCA_034003445.1 Desulfobulbus sp. | reverse complement strand
AGCAAGACGCCAATGTCGCCGTAGCGTGCGGCTGGAACAGGATGCGGGAGATCACAATCTCCCAAAATTGCCAGTGCGAGACTGGTTTGCACCAGTCTGAGCTAAAGCGTCACGGATTCAGGAAATAATATTAAAAGAGTAGTTTCTTTATTCTTTCTTGGCTCCCGTAACCCTCAATTTAAAAAATCAGATTTCTAGTTAATATGATTTTTTTTTAAAATAGTGCAGTTTGACCTGTCGCAGAACCACGCCACGACAGGTGGAAACATGAAACGTATGCTTCTGGAACAAAGCAGCGAAAAGATGTTGTTTTTTTATCGTTTTAAGTGAATTTGAGGAGATGTCTGGATAGACACCTGCAGCAGCATAAATAATACGTGATGAACGTCTCATAGTTTCTGTATCCACTGGTCCGCCATTTTGCTGCCTGTTTGGACTCGGCCCGGCGGACCCAGCGAAGCATCTCTTTGATGTGCCATGCCTTGGTCGTCTCCAGATCCATGGCGGCCAGTTCGTTCAGTGTGGCAACCTGCGCTTCAGTGAAGGAACCTTCTCCATTCTTCAGCGTGGCCCAGCGGCTGGCCTTGGGCATGCTGGTTTCCTTGGCCTCGGCAAGGCGAACGTCCTTGACGGCGTTGGTGAACAACTGCACCACATGAAACCAGTCCACCGTCTGGGCACTGTTGGTGAAATGGGTCTTGACGCCGGCAATGAACGCGCCCGACATGTCCGAGGCCACCTCGACCACGTTCTCGGCTTTCCCGCCACGGGCAACCCAGGTGTTCCTTGAAGGCCTTCAGGTTCGCCTTGCCCTTGCCGGGAACCGCAAAGACAACGGGCCGTACTTTGCGGTCAAAATCAATAAACACGGGAACATGCCGCTGCCCCTTGTGCGCTTTGGTCTCGTCCAAGGCAAAGGCCTTGAGGGTGCTCAGGTCCAGCTTAGTTATGGCGGCATTGACGTAATGCAGGACGATGTGCCACAGCTTCTTGTCGGTCATCTCCAGGATGCGGGCCGTGGTCAGCACCGGCATCTCCCCGGCCAGAACCAGGGCCGCCTGCTCGAACAGCAGGCTGAACTTGCTCCCTTTGGGGGCCCAGGGCACCCCGATCCGCCGGACATCGTTCCTCGGAGGGGCGGTGATGAGGCTGTGATGGAATAAATCAGGGGGCGCTATGTCATCTCCTTGTAGTCATGGGCTTATCAAGGCGAGCTACTCCAAACACCGCAACGCCATCCTTGCCGCGCTTGGGATTCAGTCCACAGCAACGCAGAAATCAAGGCGCTCGACGGCGACTTTCAGGCCGTTAAATGGAGGGCAAAGGGACCGTAACGATGAGATGTTCATCAGCATCATCTATCTGCTGGCAGGACCTGTCCAGCACCTCTTCAAATCCACTTGAAACGACGAGCCGACAGATAAAATGAATCTTAATTCCTCTCAAAAAAGTTATTCGCTCGATGATATAAGAAAAAATTGGAAACTTCTCGATGATGAAGCGTTTCCAGACATAGATGATGTTAGATTAATATCGCACGAACATTACGTTAGTTTTACAGACGTACGAGTGGAGTTTATTCCTGCATGGAGGTTCTCTAAAAACTTTTTAAACCTTTCATTTTTTTATTGGTTTTTATATGCACTGAGGCTTTTGTTCGCAGCAACTCAGGAAACGGTCATCATCGTAAACGGAGGTATAACCTGGCTTTGGGTGTGGTGCGGAATTTTAAATATTTTTCCGTTTATAGGAAGAAAAACCTTGCTTTGCTGGGACATTTTTGTGGAATTCAGACATGGTGCTGGAAGAATTTTTAAAATTTCCGCAAAGAGGAAAGAGAAAATTGCTCGTTTTGTTCTAGATAAATATAAAATTAATGTTTTATGGTCGGCCAAGCAGGTTAAGCTACATGCAGATCATTTTCATCTTCCGGAAGACCGCTTTATTTATATCCCATATAAGGCCAATCATTCCATTAGAGAGACCTTTGAAATTCCGATGAATAATTTCGTTTTTGCAGGAGGTAATGGTAAGAGAGATTATCAATGTTTAATTGATGCGGTTGAGGATACGGGAATTCCTGTAATAATTAGTGCTACCGACCCAAAAGTTAGGGCGCAGATAAAAACACTCCCCAACGTAATGATTATCGGGGCTCCGGAACCCGCATTTGGGCAACTCCAAGCCGCTTCTCGGTTCGTCGTTATTCCAATGATATATACTGGGCTAAAGGGAGGCGGAGAAGCCAATTTTTGTAATGCCATGTGGCATAAGAAACCAATTATCGCCGTTGACTCGATGTCTGCAGAAGAATATATCATCGAGGGTAAAACCGGCTACGTCATAAAATCTGGCGATTCTTCAGCTTTGCGAGAAAAAATCCTTCTGCTGTGGAACAACCCGGCACTTTGTGAAGAAATGGGAATTCAGGGGAGAAAACACGTCGAGGAATATTTTACACATCGAAAATTCCTCCGCCGTTTGCTTCGACTTGCCTTGCTCTGCGGAAAAAATAAATCAGCATAGATTTCATGACTAAATATTTGCTATTGTTATCAGAAAAATACTTTAATTGAGACCTGAATCCGTGACGCTTTAGCTCAGACTGGTGCAAACCAGTCTCGCACTGGCAATTTTGGGAGATTGTGATCTCCCGCATCCTGTTCCAGCCGCACGCTACGGCGACATTGGCGTCTTGCTCCT
>JAVEYP010000427.1:0-2711 GCA_034003445.1 Desulfobulbus sp. | reverse complement strand
AGGTCTCGAGCACCGGACGGACGACCTCGTTGAGGAACTCACTGGTCTGCTCAGCGGCGCGGCCGGTAAACTGGCGGAAGTTGCTAACCAAGTCAAGCAGTTCGTCCTGGTCAAAGGGCACCCGCGTATCATTGGCCAACCGCTCCAGCAGGTTGTTGCTCACCCCGAGGTTTTTTACATCCAGACCCGCGGCCACGGAATGCTCGCGAATCACCTCGTGCATCTCTTGTCGACTCTTGCCCCGTTCTACGCAGGCCATGAGAATTTTTTCCGTGGCCATGAAGGGGAGTTCGTCGAGGAGATGCCTTTCGATCTGCTTCGGGTAGACAACCATATCGCTGGTGATATTAATGTACAACTTGAGGATCGCGTCGGTGAGCAGAAAGGCCTGGGCCAAGTCCATGCGGCGGATAGCGGAGTCGTCCAGGGTGCGTTCGAACCACTGGTTGGCCGCGGTAGCTGCAAAATTGGCCGGCAGTCCCATGAGTTTGCGGGCTAGACCGGTCATCCGCTCGGAGCGCATGGGATTGCGCTTATAGGCCATGGCTGAGCTGCCCACCTGCTTGTTCTCGAACGGTTCCTCCTGCATCTTCAGGTTCGAGAGCAGTCGCAAATCCACCGCGAACTTGTGCGCCGAGGCTGCGATGCCGGCCAAGGTTTCCGCGAGCTTCATGTCCAGTTTGCGCGGATACGTCTGGCCCGTGACCGCAAATACCTGGTCAAAGCCGATTTTCTCCGCCACCCGCCGGTCTAGTTCACGGACTTTGGCATGGTCACCGTTGAACAGTTCAATGAAGGTGGCTTGGGTGCCGACCGTGCCCTTTGCGCCGCGGGCTTTGATCTGCCGCTCCAGCTGCTCAACATAATCCAAGTCCATGAGCAGGTCCTGGAGGTAGAGCGTGGTTCGCTTGCCCACCGTAGTCGGTTGAGCCGGCTGGTAGTGGGTGAAGCCAAGTGTGGCCAGATCTTTTTGTTTTTCCGCGAATTCAGCCAGATTAGCGATAACCTTAAGGAGTGCCCGTTTGACGAGGTCAAGTGCGCGCTTCTGGACGAGCAGGTCGGTGTTGCAGACCACGAACTGCGAGGTGGCGCCCAAGTGGATGATCGGTTCGGCCAGCGGACACTGCTGACCATAGGCGAACACGTGGGCCATAACGTCGTGGCGGATCTCGCGTTCCTTGGCTTGAGCGACCTCGTAATTGATGTCTTCCACGTGGGCTTTTAGCTCGGCGACCATGCCTGCGGAGACGGCAGCTAGGCCAAGTTCATGCTGTGCCTCGGCCAGGGCAACCCAGCAGCGGCGCCAGTGGGTGAACTTGAAGCGTTCGGAAAAAAGTTCCTGCATCGCGCGGCTGGTGTACCGCGACACCAGGGGCTCCTGGTAGATATCGTGATTCATGGGAAACTCGTTTGTGGGATATAGGCTAGGCGTGTAAACGCCTTTAGCCTTTTTTATAGGTTTGCACAACTGGCTCGCGATAGCGCGTACACCAGCGGAGTGGCACTGCGCCCGGAAAATTCACCAATAATCAATGTCGCATAATATATATTATGTTAAGTTTTACATTGAGAAGCATATCAAGAAGATGAATCAGGGTCGGCCAGATGTACCGCCTGCAACTGGTTTCGCTCGATCCCTCTGAACCACTTCTTTTTGATTTTGAAGAACAGGTCCACCAGTCCGGAGCGCTCCGCGTTCGTTTCGGCGAGGTTGAAGCCAATGCCATGCAGGGCCAGGCCATTCACCCGAACCTGAAACAACAGGTGGCCTTTGACATCTTTTTGTTCTAGCAGTCGTTCTCCTTTCAGCAGAAACACCGGCTCCGGGTTGCCTTCACCAAATGGCTGCATGACGTGCAGGGCGTTGACAAAGGCTTGGTTGAGTTCCTTTTTATCAGCGAAGAGATATTCCGCTGAAGGTAACCGGCCCGTCCCCTGCCAATCACTGTCGCCAACTGCGGCGTGCAGGGCCTCGGCAAAGGTCTCAAGCTCCGCCATGGCCATGGTCAGCCCCACGGCCATGGCGTGGCCGCCGAACTGCTCCACATGGCTTGCGCACCGCTCCATCATCTGAAATAGATTGATGCCCGGCACGGATCGGCCGGACCCTCTCAGCGAAACAGCACCCTCTTCCTTCTCTTCAGCCGTGAGCAGGATCGCCGGCCGGCCGTAGCGATCCACTACCCGCGAGGCAAGGATACCCAGCACCCCGGGGTGGCAGTGCTCCTGAATAATTGTCAGGATTCGTCGCCCTGCTATCACCTGCTCGCCGCCTTTTTCAAGGATCGCCGGAAGCCAGAGCTGTTCGAGCCGCTTCCGTTCTGTGTTCAGCTTCTCCAACTCCTGCGCGGCCTGGCGGGCCGTCTGCAGATCTTGGGCGACCAGCAGTTCAACGCCGCGTTCAGGTACGCCCAGTCTGCCGCAGGCATTGATGCGGGGCGCCAGCCTGAAGGAAATATCCTCGGCCAGCACTGGGATCGCCTGAAGATTGCATTGTTCGCAGAGAGAAAGCACACCCGGACGATGCTTTGCGGACAACACCTCGAGCCCCGTCCGAACGAGGACGCGATTGATACCGACCAGCGGCACCACATCAGCCACTGTGCCCAAGGCAACGAGATCCAGGTAGCTCTTCAGATTCGGCATGCGTTCGAAGGAAAGCAGTCCCTCTTCCACCAGGGCCTTACGCAAGCCCATGAGCAGGAAAAAGG
>JAVEYP010000426.1:0-2714 GCA_034003445.1 Desulfobulbus sp. | reverse complement strand
ACTGCGCTCGGTACCTCGATCATCACGCCGAGTTCAATCTCGGGCGCGTATACCAGGCCCTCGGCGTCCAGCGAGGCGGCAGCCTCGAGGATGAATTCCCGGGCGCGCTGCAATTCAGACAAGGTGGAGACGAGCGGCAGCAGAATACGCAACCGGCCGTGCACCGAGGCTCGCAGCAAGGCGCGCAGTTGGGTGCGAAACAGGGTCTTTTCGTACAACGAAAAGCGGATGGAGCGCAGGCCGAGCGCCGGATTGCTCTCCCGGTCCAGCCAGCCGGGTGCGCCGAATAGGTGGTGGCAGCTCTTGTCGCCGCCAACGTCCAGGGTGCGCACGGTCACCGGGTGCGGGGCCGCAGCGGCCAGCAGGCGCGTGCAGGTGGCCACAAGCTGTTCTTCGCTGGGCGCCTGGCGACCCTGAAAATAGTCGAACTCGCTGCGAAACAGACCGATGCCCTCGCAGCCGTAACGAAGCACGGCCGATAATTCATCGAGTCTCTCAATATTGGCACTCAACCGAACGGCATAGCCGTCAACGGTCTCGGAGACGAGGTGCAAGTAGCGGTCGAGTTCACCGGCCATGGCCTGGCGGCGCTGTTCCTCCTCACGGCCACGGCTGATTGTCTCTGCGTCCGGGCTCACGACCACCACGCCACGGCCACCGTCCATAACCACCAGATCGCCGCTGGTCAGGATCGAGGTAACGCGATCCAGTCCGGCCACTGCCGGCAGGCCGAGGGAACGGGCGACAATGGCGGTGTGGGAGGTCATCCCCCCTTTTTCGGTGAGAAAGCCGAGCACGTTGCCGGCCTGCATGCGCATGGTGTCTTCAGGAGAAAAGTCGTTGGCCACGAGGATGGCCGGCCCGGTCGCTTCCAGGGAGGGGGCATTCTCGCGGCCGGCGAGCAGGTCGAACACCCGGTCCGCCACCTGACGGATGTCGACGTAGCGCTCGCGAATATACTCATTGTCGAGGCATTCAAACCGTGCGCGGATGTCGTTGAGGGCCCGCGACAGGGACCATTCCGCGTTGACCTTCTCGCGCCGGATGATCTCTACGGTGCGCTCGTAGAACATTGGGTCCTTAAGTATGAGCAGGTGAGAATCGATGATCGCCAGGGCGTCGACCAGATCAGGAGCGAGCCGCTCACGCAGGCTCGCCAGTTCGCGTCCAGCGCCAATCACTGCCTTGAGGAACCGTTCGACCTCACGGTCGACTTCCTCTGGTGGCAAATGGGAGCGGCCCGTCCGCCAGGAGGTCCGCTTGCGGACCACTACCCGGGCGACGACAATACCCGGTGAGGCGCCGATACCCTGGAGGGTGCGCGAGGCGCCGTCCAACTGGCCGGCAGCGGACTGCATCTCAGGGGTCATCCCGACGGGTGAGGACCAGGGTTGCGGCTGCCAAGGCCGCCTCGGCCCGCCCCCCTTCTGCCAGCAGGCACACCTCGTCACCGCAGCCCAAGGCCAGGGCGAGTACGTCGAGGATCGAGGCGCAATCGGCCTGATCGCCGTCCCGGTCAATGCGCAAGCTGGTCTTGTGCTCCATGGCGATCTCTGCCAGCCGGGTGGCCACCCGACCGTGCACGCCCTTGTCATTGCCAATGTGCAGCATGGTCTCAGCACCGCTCATTTGACCACCCGCAGGGAGTTTTTTGGCCCAGCCGGTTTGGCCTGCGGCTCCGGCTCCCGCTCCGGCGACGGCGGCTGCAGACGGCGGCTGGCAAACGCCACCGCCTTAACGAAGCGGGCCTCACCGCCCATGGTAAAAATCTCCCGGCCAGTGAACTGGGAGGTACGCAGGGTCCAGACCAGGGTCTGGGGCGGCACGGTGAGGATGTGCAGGGTGACGTGCCACCACTCGTCCTTGCGCGTCTCGTCGCGCAGGATCTCTCCCACCGCCGCATAGACGAGCATCTCCGGCTCCCTAGCAGCGACAAGGACGATGTCGCCGGGCTCGGTGGTGTCCTTGAAGGGCATAATTTTTTTCAGCTCAGCAGCAAGTTTTTCCATGAATATGTCATCCGAGGGGTGCACTCTATAATTTCCACTGCCCAGCCGCCGCGCGCGGAGGTCGGGCGGGCTGACCGATCAACGGTCAGCTATACCACAAAACGCAAAACAAGCGCAATTCATGCTGCACGGCTGCCGCCACCGCGCGACCCTTCAGCTTCCCTCTTCCTCGCCATCAGCTCCCGCGCTCCGCTCCCGCAAAAAGCGGCGCAGCATGGCGAGGACCGTCCGACCGTCGATCGGCTTGGCCAAGTAGTCGTCCATGCCGGCCTCCAGGCACTTCTGTCGGTCGCCGCTCATGGCGTGCGCGGTCATGGCAATCACCGGGATGTGTTCGCCCTCCTTCTCCTCGGACCGGATGCGCGCCACCACCTCGTAGCCGTCCATGAACGGCATCTGAATATCCATCAGGATGCAGTCGAAGAACCTGCCGCGCCAGGCGTCCACCGCTTCCCGGCCGTTGCGGACCACGGTAACGTGATAGCCGGCCTGCTGCAGCAGGGTGCGGATGAGAATCCTGTTGATGTACTCGTCCTCGGCCACCAGGATTCGCCAGCCGTCGCCCTCAAGCGAGCCGTCGTTGGGGCGCAGGGTCGGTTCCTCCTCGCGCAAGTCGACCGCCCCAGACGTTTCGAACGTGACCAGGGGAACGGTGAAGCTAAACCTCGAGCCCAGGCCCTGCTTACTCTCGAACCAGATCTGACC
>JAVEYP010000425.1:0-2716 GCA_034003445.1 Desulfobulbus sp. | reverse complement strand
ATTCCAAGGGGCTTATCTGGTGAAAGTCAGCTAACCAGCTGAAATTATTGTGGTGACCCCAAGGGGACTCGAACCCCTGTTACCGGCGTGAGAGGCCGGTGTCCTAGGCCACTAGACGATGGGGCCGTGCTGTCTGGCAAGTGTTGATCCTTCTAAAATATCTCCTCGGCTTTGTCAAGCGGGTTTGTTTTTGCCGGTGACAAAAACGGTGCGCTTTGTGACAACGATGTCGTCAGCCTGCGCCACGGCTCCGCCATGGGAATGGAGGAGGTCTGAGACGTGCCTCGTCGTGCATCAGGAAGGCTTGATGACCAGCACGCGCCTCCGGTCAGCGAGGGCTGCCAGCTCCTTGGCGCTGATGCCGGATCACGCAGACTAATCCCTCTGCCACCCGAGTGGTCTTACACATCAAACGGCCGTGAATTTGAGGTGAAGGGGTTAGCTACCAATTTGCCATCCTTGTGGCACAGGGAGACCTCGGCCTCGCGCGCTACGCTGTCAGCCATGGCCATGGCCAGTGAACACAGTCCCTGGCAGAGGCAGCGCGTCCAGAACGTCACCCCTGTGAGCACGAGGTCAGCCCGGCAGGTGCTGATTGATCTCCGCATAGGTGATGACCTCGATGGCCGCTTCCATGTTCCGCGACTTGACCCGGCTAGGCGGTGTCTGCCCCTGGGGCAGTGGCAGCAGTTCCGGCTTGCGGTCATCAACGAAGATGATCACCGCCGGCGCCCGCTCAGTGTCTTCCAGACGGAAGCCCATTAGTTTCGTAGTTTCTGCGTCAATAACGACGGTATCGTTGTCAACAGTCATGATTTCTCCCGTTCCCTGGGCAGTTGGTGAAGGTGAATTTCTGACCTACTGGGCCGCGCTCCGCAGTGCATGGTGGTGTCGTATGACCGTGCGGCCGCGCCGCGTCAGTCACCCGCGGCGTAGTGCCGGCGACCGTACTCCTGCATGGCCAGTACCGTGGCACGGATCGTGTCCCATTGCCCGCACCATAGGTCATAGCTGTCCGCCTGCAACAGCACGCGGTACAGGGCGAGGACATTGTCCAGGCCGACCGTCTCTTTCAGCACCTGTTCCGGGAAGGATTCGTCCAGGTCAGCCGGACGGGGGTCGCGCTGATAAAAGGCGAGCCTGCCGAAATACAGGGCCAGTTCCTGGAGCAGGTCCCACAACTCGGCCCGCCAGACGGCAAGATCGTCGGCCCGGCGCAGGTGCTCCAGGGAGGCTGTCATCCCGGCGCTGGCCAGGTTGACCCGATTGAACCGGTAGCAACCGTCCACGGGCGGCTGTTCGCCGTTGACCTCGTGCCAGATAACCAGGGCATGGGCGCGGGTGGCAATTTTCATGGCCTGGAACCTGGTCCAGATAAAAAACTCGTACCAAGCGTGGTCAATGGATTGCTCCTGGGTGAAGCGGTAGACGTTCCCATGGTCAGCGGCATAACGGCGCAGGTTGGCCAGGTGCACCAGGTCGGCCACCAGGGTGTGCAGAAAGGAAAGCCCGGAGATCTCCCCCTCGTTGAGCAGGATGCGGTGGCGGCCACTTCGGCCGGTATCGAAAACCGGCCGGCTGTTGCGGGTCTCCAGGCCAAGGGGGGCATAATAATGGACCAGCTGGTCGCAGTCCTCAGCAAAAGTGGCAGTCTTGACAATATGCACCGCGTCCAGGACCGCCGGGTCCATCTCTGCCGGTGGCACAAAGGTAAGTGCCCTGGTCAGCAGGGCTGTTTCGCGGCTGGAAAAATTGTCTAATTGCATAAGATGGTGTTGCCCTCCATGAAAAAAGGCAGCCGCGCCGGGCTGCCCTCGTGATGCATCGGGCGGCACGTACCGCCCACGCTATTATTTTTTTTCGGCCTCTTTGGCGGCCATGCGCTCCGCTTCCTGCTCAAGCAATTCGCCGAGCGCTTTGGCGGTTTCTCCCACCACACGAATGCAGTGCTGTCGCCGGCTCTCCGGGTTACCGTAAAAATCCTTGACCTGATCGCGCTCCATCCAATTAACCCGAGCGATCTGGCAGCAGTTGATGCCGCCGCACTCCGTAGTCAGCTCCTCGAAATTCTTCATGACGGTCTTGGTGGCGCTCCACATGCGCGGATTTTCCTTCTCGTCCAGGCTGCCGCGGCTGTACAGCGTCCCGAGCACACTAACAGCACCCACGAGGGCGCCGCACATATTGCCGGTGCCGCCGATACCACCGCCAAAGGCGCCGAGCGCCTTGATCACCGCCGGATCACTGACCCCCAATTTCTCCATACCGACTGTGGCCAGCACCTGGCTACAGTGCAGCCGCTTTAAAAACAAATCGATCGATTTCTCTCGCATTTCGTCCGGTGTCATCATTTCCTCCATGGCGTTGAGAGTGCATCTGGCCTATATTAAAAACCCTTTAGTTTACTCGATCCAGCCCTGATCGCGCATTGATTTTTCACCCACCTGCCACAAAACAGCCTGAACACGTGCAGATTCTCCTGTCCCTGGAAACGGTCATTGTCCTTGATTTCGAAACCACCGGTATGTCTCCCGACCAGGGCGACCGGCCCATCGAAGTGGGGGCGGTGCGCATTGAGGCGAGCATGATTGTCGACCGATTCCAGGAACTGATGAACCCCGGCTTCACAATCAGCCGGTTCATCGAGTCGCTGACCGGCAACAGCAACGACCTGCTTGTTGAGGCGCCGCCCTGCGAAGCCGTCATGGCCCGGTTC
>JAVEYP010000424.1:0-2717 GCA_034003445.1 Desulfobulbus sp. | reverse complement strand
GTGGCCCTGGTTGAATATCTGGGAAGGGTCCTGCGCGACCAGGGGTACGCGGCCGAAGCCCAGCATCGTGACATCGATAAAAAATAGGGCAGAGCAGCGGCCTCCGTGCGCACGGAGGCGCTCCCGTCCCCGACACGTCCATGGAGGACGATATGAAAGAGACACTGAAGAATATCCTCAATACCGGCATTGGCATCGCCTTCCTGACCAAAGAAAAGATCGACGAGTTGAAGACCGAACTGGTCGACAAAGGCAAAATGAGTCAGGAGGAGGGGCGGCAGTTCGTCGACGATTTGCTGCGCCGTTCCGACAAGGCCCGAGACCACCTCGACCTGTGGATCAACAAACGGGTCGAGGAACGCATTGAGCAGTTCAACCTGGCCACCCGGGACGAGCTGGCCGACCTGCGGCGTCAGGTGGAGGAACTGCAGGTCGCGCTGAATCGGGACAGCGGCGAGTAGACTCGAAGCATGTTCAGCATCAGGAAGCTGGGGATAATAGGGCGGACGTATCGCCATCTTAACCGCTATCAGCGTATCCTGCGGGTCCTTTTCAAGTACGGCTTCAACGACCTAGTTGATCGGCTGAACGTTGACCACTACCTGGAATCTGGCCTGGGTATGATCAACCGCAAGCCGCGTGAGCAGATCGCCCGGCTGAGCCGGCCCGAGCGTCTGCGACTGGTGTTCGAGGAACTGGGGCCCACCTTTATCAAGCTTGGCCACCTGCTGTCCACCCGGCCCGACCTGATTCCCGCCGATTATCTCGATGAACTGGCGCGCCTCCAAGACGAGGTGCCTGCCTTCAGTCTAACCGAGCTTCACGCCATCTTTCGTGAGGAACTGGGTCGCTCACCGGATGAGGTGTTTCATTATTTCGATGCCGAGCCGCTTGCCGCCGCCTCTATCGGTCAGGTGCACCGGGCCCGCCTTGACAGCGGTGCTGAGGTGGTGCTTAAGGTGCAGCGGCCGGGCATCGAAAACGTCATCGCTGTTGACCTGGAGATACTGGCTCACATCGCCGGTTTGATGGAGCAATATCTTGAGGAGATGCAGGATCATCGACCCACGGCCTTTGTTCATGAGTTCGCGCGCAGCCTTAGCCGGGAGATCGACTTTGCCATCGAGCTGGCCAACATCCAGCGCTTCGCGCGCCAGTCCGAGAACAACCCGGCCATTCACGTGCCGCGCGTCTACCCGCAACTCTGCACCGACCGGGTGCTGGTTATGGAGTACGTGGTCGGCATCAAGGCCTCCCTGGTGGACCTGTTGCGCGAGCAGGGCTACGACCTGCCGCTGATCGCCGAGCGCGGCGCCACCTTGGTGATGGAGCAGATTTTCGTGCACGGTTTCTTCCACGCCGATCCGCACCCGGGGAACATTTTCATCCTGCCCGAAAACGTGTTCTGCTTTATCGATTTTGGTCAGATGGGGCGACTGTCACGCAAAGACCGCGAGGATTTTACCGACCTGGTCCTCGACCTGGTGGCCAGTGACGAGCGCAACATCGTCGACGGAGTGCTCAAGGTGACTGTGCAACTCGGCGAAGTGGATCGAGAGAGCCTTGGCCGCGACCTGGATAGCCTGAGGGATATGTACCTCTATCGACCGCTGGGCGAGTTGGAGGCGGGCCGGATTCTCCAGGACATGCTCAGCCTGGTAACCCGGCACAAGCTCACCTTTAAACCCAGTTTTTACCAGATGATGAAGGCCCTGAGCACGATGGAAGGAGTCGGGCTGATGCTCGATCCCAAGATCGAACTGATTCGCTTGGCCAGGCCCTTTATGCGACGTATCTGGCTTGGACGAATGCACCCACGGCGGCTCGCCGAGGAGGTCGCACGCACCGGCTTGGGCTATCTGCAGCTTTTGCGGGAGTTGCCTGAGGAGCTGCGCTCCATCCTCCACCAACTGAGCGGTGGCCGCATGCGGCTCGAGTTTGAACACCACGGCCTGCAGGCCCTGGGTGCTACTCTTGACCGGGTCTCAAGCCGCATCTCCTTTGCTATCGTCCTCGCCGCCCTCATCATCGGCAGCTCCCTGATCGTACTCTCCGGCATTCCGCCGCACTGGCACAACATCCCGGTGATCGGCCTGCTCGGCTTCCTCGTGGCTGGGGTCATGGGGTTTTGGCTGTTGCTCTCTATTATCCGCCACGGTCGCAGGTAACCTCGGCTCCGCTCACAAGTCGCCGACGCTCTTCTCCTTGGTTTCTTGTTCTCCAGGTCCTGTCCCGCCCGTTTTTCTCGTGCTGTGCTTCGTCAGAGTGAACCGGAAGCAGGCCCACCGGCGCGTGCAACGCAGTGATCCCGCCAACCTGCAGGCTGATGATCTGCCGTACCAGATGCAGATCAAGGCCGGTTCCTTCGGTCCCGCCGGTCAGCGGGATGCGGGAGTGGTCGGGCAGCAGGGCTTTTCGGGCAACTGTATCGATGGTCACAAGACCTTTGGACAGCGGCCGCGGGGTGGGCTTCCCGTCTGCGGCCGCACAGACAGTCATCTTCTGACCGGTGGAGAACGCAACGAGCCTGTCCCTGATGAGGGAATCCTCCTCGAAAAGCAGCAGTCTGCCCCTCTGCGCAGCCAACAGGGCCAACCTGAGCAAACCTGGAAGAATTGTCTTAGCAATGAAGAAGAAATTTGCCTGCCACTGGCAAGGGAGAGTCTCTTAGGAGAGAACGGTGGCTGGTGGGTCGCGCGCTGGGAAGCAGGAGCACA
>JAVEYP010000423.1:0-2720 GCA_034003445.1 Desulfobulbus sp. | reverse complement strand
TACAATAAAATTGATTTCTCTAACAAAGGTGCCAATGTTGGGACTGTTACTGGAACAGACGTCGCACCACCCGCAACTGGCAACCAAACAGCCGAATATTACAACCGTTATGTTCATATTTCCGGTATAACCTTCGATAAATTCACATTAACCAGCAGTAGTTATGCATTCGAGGTTGATAACATTGCGGTCAGCGCGGTTCCCGAGCCCGGCGTTATGCTGCTCTTCGGCACGGGTCTGGCCGGGGTAGCCCTGTTGTCCCGTCGGCGCAAAACCGAGGACTGATCACTCCGCCCTGATCCGACACTCCCTACGGCCCGGCAGCACCCGCTGCCGGGCCGTATCCGTTTCCCCACCACCCGGCACCACCGACCAATTGCCACCGGTCACCACCAACGCATCCGGCCCTCCCCCCACCATCAACCCTTTCCTCTGATTTTTCGTCGAGTGCGGTCCGCAGGCCACGCGGCTTGCCGCAGCACCAGCCAACGCCCCGCAACCCGACTCCCCTCCCCTGCCACAACGATTGCTTTTACCGGGTGAGGCAAACGGCTCTACCGTTTCTTCTCCCCTTGCGAACCGGCTAGACCCGCTCCGGGAAGGCAAAGGGTTCCTTGCCGCCTTTGCGGCGGATCCAATTCAGGGCACGCTGCACCTTGGCGTTTCGCACCAGCCCCTGCAGCAGGGTCCGCTTGCCCGGGAAGTCCATGGCGCAGATGCCAATCAGGATGGTGAGTAGCCCCTGGCCGGGCAGGAAGAGCATAGCCACCCCGGCCGCGACGAGCAACAGGCCGAGCCCATTGCGGGCCAGAAAAACGGCCAGGGCAAGCGCCGGATGGCTGCGGCGGTGGGCCTGAACCACATACCTGTAGTGGGTGCAGAAGTAGTCGCTGCGCAGGCGGCCGATCAGCCAAGGCACGGCCACCAGACTGCCGACAAAGGTGATTACGGACAGACCACCGAGCAGGGCGAGCAGGCTGGCCAGGGTCATGGCAGCATCGGCGCGGGCAGGTGGATGTTGGCCAGTGGCCGCTTAGGTACATGGTGGCGACCATCCGCGTCCCGCCAGTAGCGGATGTCGCCATCCTTTCCCACCGTCTCAAGCACTACGGTCTCGGCCGGCTCACCGAGCGCCACTACCAAAAGCGGCTGGTAGCGCTCAGCCAACTGCAGCAACCGGTGCAGCTTAGTCGTGTTGAAAGCGCCGATGCGGCAGCCCGCCACACCGCGTGTGGCCGCGCCAAGCAACAGATTCTGGGTACTGATGCCGAGGTCAAAATGGGCCTCAGTCTCCGGACCCCGCAGCCGCTCCCGGTCGAGCACACAGACAATGTAGGCCGCAGGCCGCTCACCCGGACCCGGGCCAGGCCAGTCGGCAAGGTAGCCGGCCCAGCCAAGCAGCGGGAACAGGGCTGCGCGCAGAGCGGCGTCAGTGACGATCATGTAGCAAAGAGCCTGGCCGTTGCGGGCCGAACCGCCCAGCCGGGCAAGATCCACCAAATGTTCCAAAAAAGCGGCGCCCAAGGGAACCTCTTCCCTGAACCGTCGCACTGTTCGCGTCCGTCGTACCAGATCAGCCAGCATCTCCTTTCTCCCTGTGTTGCACCACCCGTGTTTGCCATGTTTTTGCTGGGCAAGCACGGGCCGCCATGCTACATATCCGCTATTCCCGATCATCCCCTTCCCCGCGGCCCGCATGCTCCAAGCCATCAGCTCCATGCGCCTGCAGGACGTCATCGACATTCTGCTGGTCTCCTATATCATCTACCGGATCATGCTGCTGTTGCGCCGCACCCGGGCCGTGCAGATGCTGGCCGGAATCGCGGTCATTATTATCATCTATTTTCTGTCAGGCAAGTTCGAACTGCAGACCCTGCACTGGCTGTTCAAGACCTTTCTCAGCTCCATCCTGCTGGTGATTGTTATCCTCTTCCAGGCCGATATCCGGCGCGCCCTCACCCAGATGGGCCGCACCCCCTTTCACAAGGTGGATGATGTGCCTGCAGGCGACCTGGAAGAGATCATTCGCGCTGCGACCTTCATGGCCAAGCGGCGCATCGGCGCGCTCATTGTGCTTGAGCGCAACACCGGCCTGCGCGACTACATCGACACCGGCCACCGGCTCGACGCCCGCCTGCGCGCCGAGTTGCTGGTGGCCATCTTCCAGCCCAGCTCGCCCATGCACGACGGCGGGGTGATTCTCCACCAGGGTCGTATCCACTCTTCCGGCTGCCTGCTGCCCCTCTCCCAGAACACCAACATCGACAAACGCTACGGCACCCGCCACCGCGCGGCCCTCGGGCTTTCCGAGGAGACCGACGCGGTGATCATCGTGGTCTCGGAGGAGACCCAGGAAATCTCGGTGGTCCGCCAAGGCACCATCACCCCTTTTCACGACGAAGAGAGGCTGCGCGCCGCGCTGACCGCCATCTGCCTGCCGCGCCAACAGACGCCGCGTTGGAAGACCCTGCTCCACCACCTCCGTTCCAGCTATGCGCGCAAAGCCTGATTTTTCCCGCTTCAGCCGGCACTGGCTGCTTAAGCTGCTGTCGCTCGTTATTGGTGCCAGCCTCTGGTATTTCGTGGTCGGCGAGGACCAGGTGGAGATAGCCGTGACCATCCCCATTGAACTGCACAACCTGCCGGCCGACCTGGTAATCGCCAATCAGTACAAAAAAGACCTCGACGTGACCGTGCGCGGCCCGCGCCGGCTCATCCAG
>JAVEYP010000422.1:0-2723 GCA_034003445.1 Desulfobulbus sp. | reverse complement strand
GCGGCCGGGCGAGCGGCCTTAGGCTGCTTGACCTCGACCGGTTGCGGACGAAACTCCTCTTGTACCGGCAAGCAGGGGGACGCGCAAGTTGATCCTTGCGGATTCTGGATATTCTGTTACTTGTGCAGTACTTTCATCACAAACCAGCGACCTTCGGCGGTCCGCCGGGCCGCTCTACCACCCCTCACCATCCGGGACCTGCCCATGAACTTTCCTATTGATTTATCGGCCTACCAGCCGCTGCGCCTCTCTGCAAAGCAGACCCAACTGGACGCAGAGCAGCGCGCCACCCTGCAGAGCAACATCAGCCTGGTACGAGACAGCATCATCTTCTTCACCGCCCTGGCGAACACCAAAGGGCTGGGCGGCCACACAGGCGGCGCCTTTGACATCGTGCCCGAGGTGCTCATTGCCGACGGCTTCATGAAAGGCTCCGACACCTTTCATCCAGTCTACTTCGACGAGGCCGGCCATCGCGTCGCCCTGCAGTACATCATGACCGTGCTCAACGGTTACAAGCCGGCTGAATCCCTGCTCCACTATCGGGAATTCGGCAAAGGCTATTACGGTCACCCCGAGCGCAGCGACAGCGACGGTATCTTTTTCAGCTCCGGCCGACTCGGGCACCTGTGGAGCTATGTCAACGGCGTAGCCGAGGCCAACCCTGACCGGACGGTCTTTCTATTCGGCAGCGACGGTGCCCAGCAGGAGGGCGACGACGCCGAGGCGGCCCGCTACGCGGTGGCCCGACAGCTGCCGATAAAACTCCTACTCGACGACAACGATGTCACCATCGCCGGTCACCCCACCGAATACCTGCCCGGCTTTGATCTGGCTCGCACCCTGGCGGGTCACGGCCTCGCCGCCCAAACCTGTGACGGTGAAGACCTGGATGCGTTGTTCACCGCCATGCGCACGGCAATCATCACACCTGGCCCGGCGGCAGTGGTCATCAAGCGGAAGATGGCCATCGGCGTGCCGGGGATCGAGGGACTCCCCAAGGGGCATGACGTGATCCCAGTGGCCATGGCCATCGAGTATCTCGGGGACCGCGGCCACCAGGCAGCCGTGGCCCTGCTCCGGCAGCCTGCAGCCAAGGCCACCAAGACCGTGTACCGCGGCAGCACGCCGGAATTCGCCAAGAACCGGGACGAGTTCGGCCGCATTATCAGCGACCTCATCAAGGAGATGGACGACCCTCGCAGCCACGTGCTGGTGATCGATTCCGACCTGGAAGGCTCCTGCGGCCTGCACCATATCCGCAAGAATTGCCCCGAGGTCTTTGTCCATGGCGGCATCATGGAGCGCAACAATTTTTCTGTGGCGGCCGGCTTCGGCTCGGAACCTGGACGGCAGGGTATCATCGGCACCTTTGCCGCCTTCCAGGAGATGGTCATCTCCGAGATCACCATGGCCCGGCTCAACCAGGCCAACGTGCTCGCCCACTTCTCCCATTCCGGGGTGGACGACATGGCGGACAACACCTGTCATTTCGGTATCAACAACTTCTTTGCCGACAACGGCCTGGCCGAGCATGACCGCAGCACCCGGCTCTACTTCCCAGCCGACGCCCTGCAATTGGAGGCGATGTTGCAGCGGGTGTTCCACGATCCGGGGCTGCGTTTTATCTACTCCACCCGCTCGGCCACGCCGTATATCCTCGATGGAGAGGGCAACCGTCGTTTCGGTGCCGGCTACACCTTCACTCCGGACACCGACGAGGTCATCCGGCCTGGGCGCGACGGCTGGATCGTCAGCTACGGAGAGATGCTCTACCGTTGCCTGCACGTGGTCGAACTGCTCCGCGATGAGGGCATGGAGATCGGCCTGGTCAACAAGCCAGTGCTCAACGTGGTCGATGAAACCATGCTCACCACCCTGGGCGCCAGCCCGCTGGTGCTGGTGGTGGAGACCCAGAACACCAAGAACGGCCTGGGCAGCCGCTTCGGCAGCTGGCTGCTGGAGCGGGGCTATGCACCGAAATACGGGTCGATGGGCAGTTGGAAAGACGGCCAGGGTGGTCTTGAGGAGCAGATCCCCCACCAAGGGCTGGGCACGGAGGCTATCCGTGACAAGGTGCTGCAACTGCTCAAGGGCTGAACTGGAGCAGAAACGAACAACCCTCCCTGCCAGTGTCCAGGCAAAAAAAACCGGCGCGTCCCTGAGGACGCGCCGGTTTTTTTGTGGGCCTGCGCCCGGCCGGTGGAAACAAAAAGCCCCCAACAAGAATCTGCCGGGGGTGGAAGGAGCAGTGTTGCAGTACGCGATTAGATGTCTTGCGGTCTAACAATCGCGCCCTTGGCTGCCTTCAGGGCCTGGAGGCCGGCCTTCTGTTCCTCGTAGCTGGAGAACAGCCGCTCCGAGGCACCCTGTTCTTTCTGCCAGGCCTCCCGCTGGAGGTCGATGCGGTCGATGACGTTGTCAATGTACAGGGAGAACTGCATGTCGTACAACGACTTCGGGTACTCTTTGTTGATCTTGCTCATGAACAGCTGTTTCAGATCCTCGTATTTTGGAATCAGGCCGATAGGCGTGGCAATGCCCTGAACATCGCCATGGGTGTACAGTTCCAGCCAGCCGAGCCAAACGTGCACGTCACGCTTCTCACCGAGCAGCCCCTTGCCGCTGCCACCCCGGGCCTCGTGGGTGAGGAAGTAGTTGAGGCCAGCCATGACCGGCTTCCGGGTCATGCGCGGGTTGTTATAAAAATCCAGCTGGGCCTG
>JAVEYP010000421.1:0-2735 GCA_034003445.1 Desulfobulbus sp. | reverse complement strand
TCGAGAAAATCACGCTCGTCATCGACCAGCAGTACCTTGGCCTCCATCTCGTTTTCCATTCCGGCTCCCTGGTTCCTGTTGCCTGTTCTCGTGGTCGGCGTAAATGTTCCGGACCGGTCACAGTGATTGTTCACGTCCTCTGAGGCGGCAAAGCAAATTCTGGGCCAGCCACCATCCTTCTTCTTTTCATTCAATTATTTTCATGCGTTACATCAGAAACACTGTTTCCTGCGACTCGCCCACCACAAAGAAACACAGCGAAACACTCTGCCAAGAAGAAAAAGCTCTAATTTGTTTCTTTTCGTTTCAATACGTATCAAAACTTTCGTGGCGCAGCCGTTCCAATACGATGCGAACTGTAACAAAACTCGACAAATTCAAGGTGTTGACTGTGCTTCTGTCAGAAAACATTATGAAACATTCAGCCGCAAAACACTCTGCCTATTCTTGTTCCAGAAGGACGCTAGGCATGGTTACCCCACTCGAAAACCATTGAAAATTCCCCTGCATTTTTCTCTTGACGTCTGCACCGGAACCTTTTAATAAAAACCGACTGAGCGCTCAGTCTAATCCTTGAGGTCCCATGCGCAAAACCACGATAAACAAAAAAGACGCGATTATTCAAGCCGCCACCTTTCTTTTTGCCCGCAAGGGCTACAAGGACACCGCCATGGGCGAGCTGTCGCGCATGACCGGCGCGGCCGAGGGGACCATCTTCTATCATTTCAAGAACAAGCAGGAGATCTTTCTTACTATCCTTCGCAACCTTAAGGAGGATATCCTGCCCGAATTCGAACGCTACCGAAAAACCGCATCCAAAAAGACCGGCCTGGACATGGTTGAGGAAACCGTCGCTTTCTACCTGTACATGACCAAGAGCCGTGAGGATTTGTTCTCCCTGCTCCACCAGCGCTACGCCTATGAACTGGCCGAGACCAACCCGGAATGCCGCGAAATCCTCGAGGCTATATACGATTGTTTCATTGATATTTTCGAGCGCGCCATCGACACAGGTCAACGGGACGGCTCCATCGATCCGGCCATCACAGCGCGAAAATCAGCACTCATAGTCTTCTCCCTAGCAGACAGCATGGTCCGGTTTCGGATGAACAACCTCTATGACGTGGGCGCCCTGTACAAGGAACTGATCGAGTCCTGCCAGCGAATGCTGGAGAATAGGACCGGGACGCAGGAAAGGCAAAAACCGCAGGCAACAGCAACCCCTGAATGATCCGAGGTGCAACGAACAGCATGATCAAACGTATCTTCCCCTTTCTCGATTGGTTCTCCGGGTACAACCTGGGGCTGTTCAAGGCCGACGCCATCGCCGGCCTGACCGTGGCACTTGTGCTCATCCCCCAGTCCATGGCCTATGCGCAGCTGGCCGGCCTGCCTGCCTATTTCGGTCTCTACGCTGCCTTCCTGCCCCCCATGGTCGCGGCCCTGTTCGGCTCAAGCCGACAATTGGCCACCGGACCGGTGGCGGTGGTCTCACTGATGACCTCGGCCTCGCTCGAACCGCTGGCCACCATGGGCAGCGAGGGGTACATCGCCTACGCCATCCTCCTTGCGCTTCTGGTCGGCATCTTTCAACTCACCCTGGGCATACTCCGCCTCGGTTTGGTGGTGAACTTTCTCTCCCACCCTGTGGTCAACGGCTTCACTAATGCCGCTGCCATCATCATTGCGACCTCCCAGCTCTCCAAGATGTTTGGGGTCAATGTGGACAATGCCGAGCACCACTACGAGACCATCACCCGAGTCGTGCAGTCGGCGGTGCACTACACCCACTGGCCCACCCTGCTCATGGGTATATTCGCCCTGGCGATCATGATCGGGGTCAAACGCCTGGCCCCACGCATCCCCAATGTGCTGGTGGCCGTGGTCATCACCACCCTGCTCTCCTGGGGAATCGGCTTCGAACACAACACCACTGTAGATACCAGCGCTCTCCGCTCGCCCCGAACCCTGGAACTGATCCGCTCGTTCAACGAGGCCACCAACGGTATCGGCCCGCTGGCTGAGGAACGGACCAGGACAGGCAAAAACCTCGAGGAGGCCAAGAAGGGACACAACGCCATGGCCCGCCTCGTCGCAGAACACGAGGACCGGGTGATCCAGTCACGCATCGAGGAACTCAAGGAAAAAAGTCACCTATTTCGCGAAGAACTCCGGCTGGTGCTGCTCAAAGCTGTGCCCCAGGACGGCGAGGGCACGCTCTATTATCCGGCGGACGAACAGCTGGCCCGGGCTCCAATCGATGGACGCACTTGGCGGCTGCGCGTGGGCAACAAGCCGCTCAATCCCAATGAACTGCAATTAAAAGGCGGCGGCGCGGTCGTCGGCACGGTCCCCAAGGGTTTGCCGGCGCTGGGTATGCCGAAAATCGATCTCGGTATCCTTTTACACCTCTTCCCCTACGCGGCCATCATCTCGCTGCTCGGTTTTATGGAGGCCATCTCCATCGCCAAGGCCATTGCCAGCAAGACCGGCCAGCGCATCGACCCCAACCAAGAGTTGATCGGACAGGGGTTGGCCAACATCATCGGCGCCATTGGCAAGAGCTACCCGTCCTCGGGCAGTTTCTCCCGCTCGGCGGTCAACCTCCAGGCCGGCGCGGCCACGGGCATGAGCAGTGTGTTCACAAGCTTAGCCGTGGTCATCGCCCTGTTATTCTTCACGCCGTTGCTCTACCACCTGCCCCAATCAGTGCTTGCGGCCATCATCATGATGGC
>JAVEYP010000420.1:0-2737 GCA_034003445.1 Desulfobulbus sp. | reverse complement strand
ATGTCGGCAAAGGCTGCCTGAACTTGGAGTCCGGTCTCACGGATGCCGATCTCGTCGTAAATATGGAAGGGTGTACCGTAGTGGGCGGTGATGGCGTCGAGATGGGGGTAGAGTCGGTCTTTGAAACCTTGCGTCATCGGCATGGGCATTCCTCGTGATGGTTCAGCCGCGAATGGAGATGCGGGCGGTTTCCTTGTAAGTGAGCAGCACGGTGGTCGTCCGGGTGGAAACCACCTCGCCAATGGGCGCAATCTTTTCGCGAATCACGGCGGCCAGTTCGGCGGTGTCCGCGATCCGTACCTTGATCAGATAGCAGTCGTCGCCGTCTACGTAGTGGACCTCTTGCACCTCCGGGATGGCGGCCAGTTCGCGACCGGTCTCTGGGCTGTCGCCCACGGTGCGTGTGCGGACCTCGATGAAAGCGATCTGACGGCGGTTAAACTGGGCCGGGTTGAGCCGCACCTCATAGCCGTCGATGATCCCCTGGCGCTCCATCTTGCGAATGCGTTCGAGCACTGCTGAGGGAGCCATCTCGATCCGTCGCGCGATCTCGACGTTCGGGATGCGCGCTTTCTCCTGCAGTATCTTTAGTATTTTCAGACTGATCTCATCCAGCATCGGCTTTCTTCTCCAAGGGCGGCAGTAGGGTGCAGCAGCGACGCGCCCTGCAAAGCAGAAAATACAGCAGGCCAGCCTCTCCATCAAGAACAAAATTCACAATACTTTTCAAAAAAAAGAACAGAAAGAGGCATATCGAACTTCTCTCATAATATATGACCGCATCAAGCCGATTTTAGCAAACACCACGGCCAGTATCCGTACAATTCTCGGTCAGGCTCGTTTCTCCTTCGACAGCGGCTAAGTTTGCTGGTAACAAAAAAGGTGGGCCTTTATCAAACACCGCCGCCCGAGGAGTCACCTCACCCATGCATGTGCTCTATTCGTTCATCTCGTTTATCCTGCTCCTCTTCGCCCTGCCAGTCCTGCCGTTCGTTGCCGGCCGGACGAAATACCGGCGCCGGCTGCTGGCCCGCCTTGGTGTTGGCCTGGCGGGTCGTTTGGCAACACAGCCCGTCGCCACTCCGTGCTTCTGGGTGCACGCTCTGTCGGTAGGCGAGGTCACTTCCGCACTCCCCTTGGTGCGCGGCCTGCGCGCGACCTGGCCGCAGGCGCAGATCGTCTTTTCGGCGACGACCGCCTCCGGGGACCAGGTTGCCCACAGCCTGATGGAGCCGCTCGCCGTCACGGTCATCGCCGCCCCGCTGGACCTCGGCCCAGTGACGCCGCGCTTTATCCGCCTCATCCAGCCGGACCTGTTCATCCTCGTAGAAACCGACTTCTGGCCCAACTGGCTGCACTGCCTGGCGCGAGCCGGGGTAGCCACCCTGCTCGTCAACGGTCGGGTCTCGGCAGCGTCGCACGCCCGCTATCACCGTTTTTCCTTTTTTTTCAGACCAATGTTCCAAACCTTCAGCCTGCTCACCATGCAGACCCAGGAAGACACCGCCAAGATGATCGCCTTGGGCGTGGACCCCGAGCAGGTCGTCACCCTCGGTAACCTCAAGTTCGATACCACCCAGCCCGCCGTGGACCAGCCGCTCGATGACAATGAGCCCGCCAAGGCGCGCTGGGGCTTCGATCCGGCAGCGCCACTGTGGATCTGTGGTTCGACCCACCCCGGCGAGGAAGCGATGGTCTTTCAGGCGTATGCGCGGCTGCGCGTCAACATCCCCGGCCTGCAGCTGCTGGTCGCACCGAGGCAGACCAAACGGTGCGAGGATATCCGTGCCATGGCCAAGAGGCAGGGCCTGGACAGCCGTACCCGATCAGGCGGCAGCAGGCAACAGGGTCCAGTGCTCATTCTTGACACCATCGGCGAATTGGCCGGCTGCTATGCCATGGCCGAGGTCGTGTTCATCGGCGGCAGCTTAGTGCCGGCTGGCGGCCACAACCCGCTGGAGCCGGCGGCCGCAGCTGCGCCCGTCCTGTTCGGGCCCCACATGGAGGATTTTACCGAGATTGCGGAGGCGCTGACCAGCTGCGGAGGCGCCCTTCAGGTCGACTCCGCCGAAGAGCTCGCCTTGGCCTTGCGCCAGATCTTGGGCGATGCGCCCCTGCGCCGGGGCATGGCCGCAGCGGCGGCGGCCTGCGTCCAAGCCAATCGCGGCGTTGTCGACAGGCACCTGCAGGCCCTGACACGTCTCCTCGCCGAGAGCACCACCAAATGGTAGCGGTACATGGACAGGCTGCTGTGCCACCTCGCTAACAATCTGCTGGTCAGCGTCGCGGCCTGCTTCCTCGCTGGTGCGGCGCTAACCGCCTTGCTGCCGGCGTCTTGGCCGGTCTGGCCTGCCTTGGTGCTGATCGGCCTGACCGTTTTCGGCGCCCTGTTCGCCGGACCACGCCGGCGGCCACTCACCGCCCTGCCCTTCTTTTTCCTCGCTGGCCTGCTGCACACCCACGCCGCCCTGTATCCTGCCACGGACCCACACCACATCGCCAGTCACATCACCGAAAAAACCCGAGTGACCCTAACCGGGCGAATGCTGACCATGGCCGAGGACGATGGTGAAAAAACCCGGTTCGAGATGGCGGCCGAATCGCTGCTGGTGCACGGAAGAGGTGCGGACGGAAGTCCGCAGCCGGTCCATGGTCGGGTCCAGCTCACCGTGCTGGCACCGCTTGGCGAACGGTTCTCGCCGGGAATGCGCGTCCTGGCCATCGCCTCCCTGGACCG
>JAVEYP010000419.1:0-2743 GCA_034003445.1 Desulfobulbus sp. | reverse complement strand
CCCTTCAGCCTGGTCTTTTGCCAACGCAACGTAATTTCTAATCTTACGCTTCAAACAGACATCAGTGACCAGACCATGCCCGGTTTCCGGATCAACGCGAGGGGTGTTGCCTGCATCGGGGTCCCCATTGGGATTGCCATTTTCTACATCGAAAAGCAGCACAAATTCATAGCGATTAGCGATTACAGTCATGGTTCAATTCTCCTCGGTCGTTTTGGCGGTAACCGCCTTCTTGCTCGTATACAAATCCTTCATTCGCTGATAATAGCCGATCATGAACATCCCCTGTTCTTCAGGAGACATGGTTGGTGGAAAATGAGTCAGATCTGCCACTGTGTCTTGAATCGCCCGATCCAGATTGATCGCCCAACCTGTCTTTTCCGGGTTCTTGCGCAATTTAGCGATATGGTTTGCAGCGTTTTTCAGCAACATGGGGAACACTCTGGCCGGAGTCGCTGGAGCCGAGCCAAAAAAGCGATCTTTCATCGTGGCTGTCGTGCCTGGGATTGCGTCGGTCTGCGCCTTTTCAAGCACGGCAAACAGACCACCCAGTAAATAGGGAACATCTTTTTTGTTAGGATCGTAATACATAGAAATCTCCATTTTTTTATTGCGAACCAGAAAGGCTTTCAAAAGGGCGGCTCGGAAATAGCCGACTTCCCTCTCGGCGCGTATCCTGCTTAAAACTGCGGCAAGCAGGGTATATGGATACAAACCGCCGCTGAGCATCGCCTTAGTTATACCGCCTGCAAGAACAGGCAGGATATTTTCACTCTTTCCAAGTGTTGCTGTCTGACAAAGCAAGCGCCACAAGGGGGGGAATTCTGGTTCAGTGGCGAACTGGCGCACTATTTCGAGTTGACGAAAATGGGTGGCGACCTGTTCCAAAAAATGGCCCACCGTCCCTTCCAACCAAAAACGAATCGACAGTCGCGAGGCATTGGGCGCTAATCCTAATATGAAAAAACGGACCGAAGGGTCCAGTTCCGGGGCGACATCGACCGCCAACTTGCCGGATCGGATGTTTTGAAGCAGATAAAAAATTTTTCCGGCCGTCTGCTGGTCATCTTCAAGGCTCCCCGCCTCTGGTCGATCCGCATCCGGAGCGAAGAGGTTGGCAAACACGGCTTCCGCAACGCTGCGGCATTCGGCCCAAAAGACAATGGTCGTATCCCCAATCACGACCTTTTGGCGGCTGTCGGCTGCCAGTAAGGTATTCAAGGCAGTTACGTAATTAAACGCCGCTCTTTCACTAATTGGAGCGTTGATTGATTGCTCCTTGCCGTATGATTCAAAGGCGGGGAGGTTGAAAGAAACGATGGAAGCACCAGAAGATTGCGCACCGCAGACCCCTTTTATAGATGGATGCAAGCGTGCGAGAGGTTGCCCATGTTCCCCGGAAATGAGGCATTGCCCCACCATGGCTACTTCACGTTGCCCTAAACACTTTTCCCACGCCTTGTGCGCCGCCGCACGTTCATGGATAAAACCTGGAGTACCACTTAAACGGAACACCAAATTTGTGCCGCACACGTCTCCCCAATCCAACCGCGATGCGACAGACCGGCAGTCATGTTTGAAAAATGATACTACCGCGTTTAGCCCTGCATCATCCCCACCACAAAAGGTATTGACCTGCTCAACAAAGGCTTCATGGCATTTGTCTGTGCGTTCTTGGTTGTCCTTATTATCGAGGCCAAGCACATAACTGGTTGAATCCCAGAGAAAATTAGGCTTAATCCCGCTGGCTTTTTTCTCAGCGGCCGGCACGAGCACCTTGCGGGGCCGCAGTTGCTTTCCCTCCTGTCGCCGCAGGTCTTCCACGTCCAGCAGTTCCCCGTCTTGATCAAGCACCAGAGCAAACGAGATGTTCTCCACACTGGTGCCAAAAGACGGCATTTCAGAATCGTCTTCAGATATCTTTCGTTCATAATAGCGGTTCAGCTCCTGAAGAATCATGAACGGACCTCCGTTGACCAAGGAACAGGCGGTGTGATTACGCCATTCTGCATAGTGGCCCTAAAAAAAAGCGGCTGCATGCCGTTAGCAAAATCAATATCCAAAAGCATGTACCCCAGCTCTTTTGTTTCCCCTTTGTAACAGGAGGCAGGCATTTCCCCTTCCAACAGTTCAAAATAAGCCGGAAACTCACGACAGCCTAAACAGGGTTGATGGAAGAACTGACCGATTCGAGCGCGCCGGTTAAAAATATCCAAGTGCTTGCCTTCGTTTTCATTTGGCCCAGCACTGTCAGTCAACTCAAAGTGAGCCTCAATCACATATTCCACATTACGTAACAAGGACGTGGCTCGTTGTTGTCGATTGCCTCCGTCATCGACCAGATAAAACAACGGCTTCTTGTCCTGCATGACCGTTTTAGGGTTTGGTTTAGGGATTTTTGATTTCACCTCGTTGCGGCGGACGTTGTCGAAGCGGATAGGGTTGAGTACGTGAATCCTGTCCACAACCCAACGAATGGCCGGCTTCCAATGGATGGCCTCCAAAATGCCTCGTGCCGCCGAGGGTGTCATGACATCATAAGACACCCGTTCCACCTTCATCTCCGGTCGGGAAAAACAGGCATAGTCGCCCCAGACACGGAGCTTGACTCCATACCCCATAGACAGACCTCCTTGTATGAAGAATCTCTAGAGGGCTATCAAGCTGATAACCCACCAAAAAAACAAAGAATGCCAACTATTGTTTCAGTCCACATCCCCTCAGGCGGATAAAGATCGGAAGA
>JAVEYP010000418.1:0-2753 GCA_034003445.1 Desulfobulbus sp. | reverse complement strand
CGGCCCGGGCCGAGGCACGGGCTTGTCCCGCATTTAAAGGATATCCCGGACGGCCGCGATCAGTCGTTCCTCGTCAGGGATGTACCAGCGTTCCAGGGGCGGGCTGGCCGGCACCGGGATGTCCGGCCCGCAGACCCGCCGCAATGGCGCCTTGAGGCTACTCAGGGCTTCCTCCATGACCACGGCCGCGATTTCGCCGGCAAAACCACCTGTGCGGTTCGCCTCGTGCATCACCACCAACCGGCCGGTGCGGCGCACTGAGGCGAGCATGGTCGTGGTGTCCAATGGTGCCAGGGTGCGCAGGTCAACCACCTCGAGTTCGATACCTTCAGCGGCGAGGCGGTCGGCCGCACGCAGGGCCACGCCCACCATCTTTGACCAGGTGACCACAGTCACGTCCCGCCCTGACCGCTTAATCTCGGCCTGGCCGATAGGAATAAGGTGTTCGCCTGCGGGCACTGGCCCGGGCTGGAAATAGAGAAGCATGTCCTCCAGGAACACCACCGGGTTCGGGTCGCGGATGGCGCTCTTGAGAAGGCCCTTGGCATCTGCCGGGCTGGCAGGCATGATCACCTTCAGGCCTGGGCAGTGCGCAAGCCAGGCCTCCAGGTTGTGGGAGTGCTGGCAGCCGGCACCAAAACCCGCGCCAGCCTTCATGCGCACCACCAGCGGGAAGGAGGACTTGCCGCCGGAGAGGTAGCGTAGCTTGGCGGCGTGGTTGACGATCATGTCCGAGGCAAGGGTAAGAAACGGGGTGAACATGATTTCTACCACGGGCCGAAGGCCTGCCTCGGCAGCGCCCACCGCCAAACCGGCAATGGCCGCCTCGGAGACTGGCGTGTCCCACACCCGTTTCGGGCCAAAGTCCTTCAAAAGCCCGGCCGTGGGCAGCATAGGGCTGCTGTGGATGCCCACGCCAACGCCCTCACCGGCGAGGAACACCCTCGAATCCCGTTCCATCTCCTCGCGTAGAGCCTGATTGATGGCCTGTCCCATTCCCAACTGCTGCATGGTTGCACTCCTTGTCGTTGTCATTGTCTGTTCACGCGAACACGTCTTCAAGGGCCTCGAGGGGGTCGGGGTAGGGGCTCTCCTCAGCAAAATGGATGGCCTCCTGCACCAACGCCGCCATTTCGGACTCCAGGGCCGCGACCCCCTCCTGATCGAGCAGGCCGCTGGTGAGCAGTTGTTCCTGCAGGCGAACCAGCGGGCAGCGGTCCTTCCAGGCCCTGATTTCCTCCACCGGCTGGTAGAGTTGCTCGTCGCCCTCGCCGTGTCCCCGCCAGCGGTAGGTCTTGCATTCTATCAGTGTGGGCCCCCGGCCGGCCAGGGCGCGCTCTCTGGCCTCGATGGTGACCTTGTATACTGCCTCCGCGTCATTGCCGTCGACGATCACTCCGGGCATGCCGTAGCCCGCGGCCCGGTCCGCGATATGCGTTGCCCGA
This sequence comes from Desulfobulbus sp., assembly GCA_034003445.1. GTDB lineage: Bacteria > Desulfobacterota > Desulfobulbia > Desulfobulbales > Desulfobulbaceae > Desulfobulbus. Next base: position 1,308 of record JAVEYP010000418.1, on the reverse strand, counting down.
GTGTGTTCTTCGAAGCGCTGGGCACCGGCGTAGAGGTTGTTCTCGCAGACGAACAGCACCGGCAGCTGCCACAGTGCCGCCAGGTTGAGGGCCTCGTGAAAGGATCCCTCAGCTGCTGCGCCGTCACCGGTAAAACAGACCGTGACTGCTTCCTCGTGCCGGTACTGCTGGGCAAAGGCCCGGCCAGCGGCAATAGGCGGTCCGGCGCCGACCACGGTGGAGGTGCAGGGGGCGTTTATCTCGGGCACTGCCAGATGCAGGGTACCGCTCTTGCCCCGATTGCAGCCCGTTGCTCGGCCGAGGATCTCGGCCATGAGCGTGTTTGGATCCGCTCCCTTGGCAAGTAGGTGGCCGTGACTGCGGTGGTTGGTGATGATTGCGTCCGCTGGCTCGAGCGCGGCGCAGACGCCGGCGGCCACCCCTTCCTGGCCGGTGCAGACGATCATCATACCGTGGATCTTCCCGTCTATTTTGCACAGTTCGATGAGTGCCTCCTCGAACCTACGGGTGAGGAGCATGGCACGGTACATTTCCAATTTTTTGTTCTCAGTTATTTGCATGCGTTCTCCTGTTCGTGGCGGCGGGCCGGGGTCCGAAAACGGACAGGCGCCAGAAGTGTCGGTGGTTCAGGTCAAGTCCGCGCCGGTCCCGCGGAGTGCTTGTCAAAAGGGTCGTTCGAAGAAACTGCCTGCCACGCTGGCCTCCATTTTGAAAAACAGCGCCGAGGGCAAAGAAAAGGTGAGGTAGCCCGCACCGAGCAGGGCGCGGACGTACCTGCGCGCCAACATGTCGGCATCCTGCCCGGGGGATGATGAATGGCCGGTGTTTGCGACCAAGGCCAGCGGCAATCTTCGATGCCATGGGGTGCCTCCTTGCAGCGAACATTCGCTGGGCAGGTGTTCAGCCGCCCGCAGCCCCGCAGGCCCGCAGGCCGTTGAGGGAGAAGCGGGTGATGTGGTCGGCGATCCGCTCAATGTCGGCTGGGTTGAAGCAATGAGGCCGGAGCACGGCAATGACCCGCTGGGCGGTAAAATGGTGCAGGCACTGGCCGACAATACTCATGGCAGAGAGAAACAGCTGCTCGCTTTCCTCGCCCGGCAGCACGGGTGATTCGCCAAAAAGGTCACGCAGGATATCGACCAGCAGGGTGTACTGGGTCTTGATCGAACCCTGCGCCAACTGGCCAAGGGCACCGCTGGGCTCGGCGATCTCCCAGGCCATGAGTTTGCCGTGCCAGGCCGGCGCGCCTTCGTCGAGCAGGCGCAGGATAAAGGCGCGGATAAAGGCGCGCAGCCGCTCCTCCGGGCC
>JAVEYP010000417.1:0-2759 GCA_034003445.1 Desulfobulbus sp. | reverse complement strand
AAAAAGTTAGATTCGAAGCGTTTTGGCAGGGTTTCGCCCGGATAGTGTGAGCATATCCGGATCTCCACTGTCGAGACGACTGCCTGCTAAACTGTAGCCTGCAGGTCTCCAAGAGAAGCTTCTTCCCTGCTTTTTCGCCCCCTGTCAGCGACAACCGTGACTATCTCTATTTTTTACTCACCATCTTGCTAATGTACAAGGAGTAAACAGCGAGGAGCAGGGTTTTTGCGAGGGACTCCCTGCACGGTCACGACCATCGAAAAGGTACACACAGGGTTTTTCCTTGCAATCTTGCCAACGGAATGCGCGGGCCCGAAACGCTTCAGAATAGGTGCAATGGCATAAGATGAGCTTGCTTCCTAATGGTACGAACCGAAAATAGTGTTGACTGCCAAGAAGCATTTTGGCTATATTTGAGTGTCATTCGAAATCGTTAAGGCAGCGGTTTATGGCCTTCAGCCCGAGAGCCGACCGCGTTCGCGGAGAGCTCTTCTGTGCAAGAGCCTGAGAGAAATGTGGCCGCAGTGGTGCTCAATTCGGATACAATAAACACCCCGCCGGTAGGTAGAGAGTTGAAAAGGCGGCCTGACAAAACGAACGCCATTCCTAACAACCTCTGGTGCAGGAATTTCTATGAAAGGAATCTACGCTGGAAGTTTTGATCCGCCCACTTATGGCCACCTGTGGATGATTGAACAAGGGGCTAAGATGTTTAATACATTCTATGTGGCCGTCGGTCAGAATTCACAGAAGGCCTATACCTTCACTCTGGCTGAGAGGGTGGATATGCTAGAGGAGTTGTGTGCCGATTTCAAAAATGTTGCAGTAGTCCACTTTGAAAACAAATTCCTGGTCAAATACGCCGAGTCAATGGGTGTTGATTATATCCTTCGTGGCATCAGAAACGAAAAGGACTACACCTATGAGCGCGGCATGCGCTATGTGAACAACAACATAAACAACACCATCCAGACGGTGTTCATGATGTCACCCCGATTTCTAGTCGAGGTCAGTTCGAGCTTGGTCAAGGGCTTGGTTGGCTCGGACGACTGGGAGCATATTGTCCGAGAATATGTTCCAGAATCGGTTTTTTTTAGGATGCTGAAAAAATTCGGTATTATCTCTCCCATCCATACACGTCGACGGGTATTAGAAAGTATCTGACGTACTTTTTTCGGCTCGTTCTCTGCCAGCAGACGACTTTTCTGCGCACGAACCACTTCGCCGACATCGCCCTACGATCTCTGAAAAATCGTGTCTTCGCGCACTTTCCGCATCGATTGAACAACAAAAGGCCCTGGCATTGTTGCCAGGGCCTTTTGTTGTTTTGATCAAAAAATTTCGGGTAAAAAACAAGCCTTTGCTACCTATTAGCCCGAACCATCTATTACATCGGTCTATTAAAAAGATCGATACACAGGAAAGTTTATGTCAAGCGAATAATCAGCCCGGATATTTTCCTTCAATGTAATCCTTGAGATAGTGGTTTTCTACCTCGTGGATTTCAATCTGGGCATTAACCACGTCACCGATAGAGACCAGTCCTTTCAGCACATTTTTTTCCATGATAGGAATATGACGGATGCGATTTTCGGTCATGACCGCCTGGATATACTCAATGGTGTCGTCTTCTGACGCACAGATGATATTTTTGGTCATCACCTGATGGACCCTTTGTAAACTGCAGTCCTCCACACATCCTTCATTAACGGCTTTGAGAATGTCGTTGGGAGCGACTACACCGACAATTTCATCCTTATCGTTGACCACGATCAGAGAACCGATTTTATTACTGAGCATCTTGGCGGTAGCGGCCATCAAGGTACTGTTTTCGTTGATGGTGTACACCTTGCTACCCTTTACCTTGAGAATATCTTTCATTTTCATGGATGTGACTCCTTAAAGAGATGTTTGCGGGCAAATGCAATTCAGTCAGGAATTACTACCCCTTAAAGCGTGGCAGGTTCCATCATATAGCTATCGGGTACAGGCTGATAGCGAAGACGCTGACCGCCAGGATAAAGGTGCATACCGGTGCCATCCCGCCGACAGCACGTTCGTTGAATTGCTCCTCCGGCTCATAAAAATACATGGTGATAATGAGACGCAGGTAATACCACATGGAAATAATACTGCTCAGGATACCGAGGACAGCAAGCATCACCTGACCAGCATCAATGGCGCTGGTTATGATGTAAAACTTGCCCATAAAACCCGCCGTCGGCGGAATTCCGGCCATGGAAAGCAAGAAAATGCTGATCGCGGCGGCGGAATACGGTCTCGCCTTGGCGAGTCCCTTGAAATCGTCAAAGGTCTTGCGGCGTTCACCTGGACCACCGAGGTAGGACAAGGCGGCAAAGATACCAAGGGTGCTTGCTGCGTAGGCGGCAAGATAAAAGGCAATGACGCTGCCGGTGAAATTCGTGGTACTCACGGCGACCAAGGCAATAAGTAGATAGCCGGTGTGCACTATACCAGAGGCTGCCAGCATGCGTTTGAGGGATTGCTGGCCGATGGCGATAAGGTTGCCACCGAACATGGTGAAAATCGAAATGTAGAACAGATATTTAATCCATCCGGCATGCAGACTGGGTTCTAGAACCAAGAAGTTGGCAAAGACAGCGAAAATGGCAGTTTTTAGAGCGGTAGCCATGTATCCGGTAACCGGCACAGACGCGCCATCATAAACATCCACTGCCCAGGCATGAAAGGGGAAGGCAGCGGCCTTGAACAACAAGGCTACTATGATGAAAAACGCT
>JAVEYP010000416.1:0-2762 GCA_034003445.1 Desulfobulbus sp. | reverse complement strand
CGATTGCGGCAGTGGCGGTTGGACGGCTGCGTGCCGACATCCTGAAAAAAAGATGGATTAAGCAGGAACAAAGGTTAATTAAGCAGGAACAGCCCGAGAATGCGAGCAATTTTTGGAGTTTTGGCTGCCTCGCGTCCTTACCCATTCCCCTCTTTTTTCGCGGCCGCGTATTTCTTTTTGGACGAGAACATGCTAAAAGACGGGCACAATTTCTATCGAGCCCCAGTTCCCTGGCAGTAGAGTGGGAGTACAGGTCGGGCCTCACCCCCGGCGCGGGTGCGCCCGTCGGAAGGTGAGGCCCGACCTGTTTCACTTCTGGTTCCCGCCTTTCGTTTTCCGCAGATAAGGAGTCTCCATGTTCCACCACGACATCCCCCTGGCCCTTACCTTTGACGATGTCCTCATGATGCCCGGCGCTTCGGAGGTCCTGCCCTCGGAGGTCTCGCTGAAGACCCGTCTGACTGATACCATCGAACTGCAGGCCCCGCTGCTCAGCGCCGCCATGGACACGGTCACCGAGCACCAGACCGCGATTGCCATGGCCCGCGAGGGCGGCATTGGTATCATCCACAAGAATATGAGCATCGACAGCCAGGCCAAAGAGGTCGAGAAGGTCAAAAAATCTGAATCGGGCATGATCGTTGACCCGATCACTGTGTCGCGCAACCAGAGCGTTGCCGAGGTGCAGGCTATCATGCGTAGCTACCGCATCTCTGGCCTGCCGGTACTCGATGGTGATAAATTGGTGGGCATTGTCACCAATCGCGACCTGCGCTTCGTCTCCGACGACCAGCTGCGGGTGAACGACGTCATGACCAGCAAGAACCTGGTCACCGCGCCGGTGGGCATTGATCTGGTGCACAGCAAGGCCCTGCTGCACGAACATCGTATCGAGAAACTGCTTATCGTCGACGAGAACGGCCGGCTCAAAGGGCTGATCACTATCAAGGACATTGAGAAGATTAAGCAGTACCCCGACGCCGCCAAGGACGATATGGGCCGGTTGCTGGCGGGCGCGGCGATTGGTGTCGGTTCCGAGATGCTCGCGCGCACTGAGGCCCTCGTCAAAGCCAGGGTCGACGTGGTGGTCCTCGACTCGGCCCACGGCCATTCCTCCGGTGTCCTTCACGCCCTGGCTGAGGTCAAAGCCCATTTTCCTAACCTGCCGGTGATTGCCGGCAACATCGCCACCGGCTAGGCGGTTGAGGCCCTCATCAAGGCCGGCGCCAACGGCATCAAGGTCGGCGTCGGCCCCGGCTCGATTTGTACCACCCGAATCGTTGCCGGCGTCGGCGTCCCCCAGTTCACTGCGCTCAAGAATTGCGCTGAAGCGGCCGCGAAGTACAATATCCCGGTGATCGCTGACGGCGGCATCAAGTTCTCTGGTGACATTTGCAAGGCCATCGGCGTCGGCGCTCACGCGGTGATGATCGGTTCGTTGTTCGCCGGTACGGACGAAACCCCGGGCGACACCTTCCTGTATCAGGGCCGAAAATATAAGGGCTACCGCGGCATGGGCTCCATCGGCGCTATGAAGGAAGGGTCCAGCGACCGTTATTTCCAGGAAAGCCAGAGCAAGCTGGTGCCCGAGGGTATTGAGGGCAAGGTGCCGTACCGCGGGCCGATCGCCGAGATGATCTACCAGCTGCTCGGCGGTCTCCGTTCGGGCATGGGCTACACCGGCTCGGCCGACATCGAGGGGCTGCACCGCAAAGCCAGGTTCGTGCAGATCTCCGCCGCTGGTCTGCGCGAGTCGCACGTCCATGACGTCATCATCACCAAAGAGGCGCCCAACTACCGGACCGAGGGGCTCTAGTCCGGTCCCGCTATCACCCATTACTGAGACAGGCAGCCCATGTCGACCCACACGCAGAAGATTATTATCCTTGATTTCGGCTCCCAGACCACCCAGCTGATCGCCCGCCGTATCCGCGAGCAGAAGGTGTACAGCGAGATTCATCCCTATACCCTGGACATTGATCGGCTCAGGGGCATGCAGCCCGCGGGCGTCATCCTCGCCGGCAGTCCGGCCAGTCTCTACGAAGCGGACGCGCCACTCAGCGACCCGGGTGTCTTTTCGCTGGGCGTGCCGGTGCTTGGCATTTGCTACGGTGCCCAGCTGATGACTGTGCAGTTGGGCGGTCGGGTGGAGCAGGCGGAGAAGCGTGAGTTTGGTCAGGCACAGCTGCAGATCACCGGCGCCAGCGGCTTGTTTGCCGGCATGGAAACCGCGCCTTCCACCTACCAGGTGTGGATGAGCCACGGCGATCGCATCGAGGCCTTGGCGCCTGGTTTTGAGGCCATCGCCACCAGCCCGCATTCCCCTTGCGCGGCCGTACGCCACGTCGACCGGCCCTTTGTCGGGGTTCAGTTCCATCCCGAGGTGGCTCACACCCCGATCGGTACCGACGTCCTGCGCAACTTCATCTTTGGGCTGTGCAACTGCAAACCGGACTGGACCATGCACTCGTTCATCGACGAGACGGTGGCCGAAATTAGGGCCAAGGTCAGCAACGATCGGGTGCTTTGCGCCCTTTCCGGCGGGGTGGACTCCTCGGTGGTGGCGGCCTTGGTGCACCGGGCCATCGGCGACCAGCTCACCTGCATCTATGTGAACAACGGCTTGATGCGCACCGGCGAATCGGCCAGTGTGCTCCGTTTTTTCCGTGAGAAGACCAGGCTTATCGTGATCGTCGTCGACGCCACTGACTTCTTCCTCTAGGCCCTGGCCGGTGTCACCGAGCCAGAGGAGAAGCGCAGGT
>JAVEYP010000415.1:0-2781 GCA_034003445.1 Desulfobulbus sp. | reverse complement strand
CTGCCCCGGCGGCCATGGAGCCAACCAAGAGCCCTTGGGAGAGCGCCGGTACGCCCAGCGCCAGACCAGCGATACCTGCCAGGATGGAAAGCGCGCTGACCTTGGAGCCCTTGTCGAGCCGCTGGGCAATGTGGCGGCTCACCACGTGACCGATTTCATGGGCGAGCACACTGAGCAGTTCGTTCTCGGTGCGCATGGTCTCGATCAGGCCGCTGTAAAAAAACACCAGCCCGGCCGGCGCGGCAAAGGCGTTAAACTGGTCGCTTTTCACCACAAAGAAGCGGTAGTCAAAATACTGAGGACCGATGTTCTCCAACACCTGCTGCCCGAGGTTATTGATGTACTGGCTGATGTCCGGGTCGTCGAGCACGGGGAGTTCGCGGCGGATCGAAAAGAGGAGGTACTCACCGATCCTCCGCTCCTCGCCGATAGTGAGGGCAAAGACCTGCAGGGGATAAAGCGCCTGAACGAACAGGACGATGCAGGCCACGAGGCGGAGGACAAACCGTTTGCTGGGCATGTTGGGGACACCGTCGGGTTGGGAAGAAGTCACCGGCAGGAAACCGACGACAAGGGCTGTATGGTAATCCTTTCCAGGTCGACCCGCAACGAGCGGCCGTGGTTAAGTCAGCGGTCCCGGCGGAGGCGATGTTCCAGTCGGCCGACGAGCAGCGAACAGGGCCAGGTAAGGAGAAAGTACATCAGGGCCACGGTGATCCAGACCTCAATGGTCAGGTAGGTGGAGGCCATCAGCTGGGTGCCCTGGTAGGTCAGCTCCTGGACGGAGATAACCGAAACGATGGCCGAGTCCTTGACCAGCGAAATCATCTGGCTGGCCAGGGGCGGCAGCACCCGGCGCACTGCCTGGGGCAGGACCACGTATCGCAGACACTGGCCGCGGGTGAGCCCCAGCGCCTGGGCCGCATCCCACTGCGAGCGGTGGATGGATTCAATGCCGGAACGCAGGATCTCGGCCACGTAGGCGCTCTCGAACACGGCCAGGGTGACTACGGCGGAGAGAAAGGAGGCCAGCTGGCCTGGGGGGGCGAACAGCGTTGCGCCGAGGCTTTGCCAGAAAGGGCCTGCCGCGGCTAGGCGGTCGCCCGGGGCAAGCAGCGGGATGAGCTGGCCGGCAAGGAAGAAGTAAAACAGGAAAATAACCACCAAGGGCGGCAGGTTACGCATCAGCTCCACGTAGCTGCGGGCCACCAGCCGCCAATAAAGGCTGCGGCTGGTGCGGGCCAGGGCCATGAACAGCCCCAGGATCAGCGCGAGCAAACCGCTCCACAGGCTCAGACGCAGGGTGGTCAGCAGCCCCTGGACAAGGTAGTTGGCCACCCACCGTTCCTGGTCCACATCGTAGCGGAACAGGAACTGCGGGATAGCCGGCCAGTCCCAGGCATAGTCGAGGTGCACGGTAATACGGTAGCCCGCATACCCGGCCGCAAGGACCAGCAGGGCAAGCAGCGCGGCGTCGAACCGGCCAAAGGGGCGAAGAGGAGCGCGCATGGTATCACCCGGCGGGGTGGTAACCGGCGAGCGGCGGGGCATGCCGCAGGTCGGTCACGGCCCAAGAGGAGTTCACTGCACCCGCTGCTTCCAATCAGTGGAACCGAACCAATAGGCGTAGCGCTCGTCAATCCAGCCCTTGCTGCGCGTGACCTCGATCCAGTTGTTGAGAAAGTTGAGGGTATCTGGGTCGCCTTTGCGCACGGCCATGCTGATCGGCTCCTTCATCAACTGCTCCGGGTAGGCCTTGAGCAATTCGGGCGCGGCAGCGGCGGTGTGGGCCGGCAAAGGCTGACCAGAGACCATGGCGTGCACCCGACCGTTACGAACCTCCTGGACTGCGGCCGGCTCGTTGTCAAAGAGGCGCAGGGTCGCCTTGGGCAAGCGAGCCCGGGCTGCCACCGCGGCAGTAGAGCCGAGCCGGGCAGCAAGCATCACCTCGGGCTTGTTAAAATCATCAAGAGTGAACCCCTCGGTCATCTTGCGGTTAGCCAGCAAGCCCTGGCCGGTATAGTAATACGGGTGGGTGAAGTTGATTTTTAGGTTACGCTCGGCCGTGACCGTCATGCCGCCAATAATCAGGTCAAACTTACCGGCAATGAGCGAGGGGATGATGCCGGACCACTCGGTGGGCACGAACTCCACCTTCACACCCATGTCCTCGGCCAGGCGTTGGGCGATTTCGATATCCAGACCAATGAGTTCGCCTTTTTTGTCTTTCATTGCCCAGGGTACAAACACATCCATACCCACCCGCAACACGCCCCGCCGGACGATCTGCTCAATGGCGCTCTCGGCCACCAGCTTTTGCTGGGTCTCACCAGCATCGGCCGGGTAGACGACCAGAAGCATCTGGAGAATGAACACAGAAAAAACTACGAACAACATACGTTTCATAGAGCTCTCCTTTGTTGTAAAAGTCAGGTACCACGGGGAAAGCCAGTGGCGTGACAGAATGCGGACCGCTCAAAGCGGTTTATTCAACTGATTCTCTGATTAACTTTCGGTGGACGATTACTTGAATAAAACTTCCCCTTGATTAGCGAAAACTCCTCTTCAAGAACTCGATTACCTTCTTCCCAGCTCGAGCCTGATGTTCACATAACTTCTGGTCCATGGGTACTCCTAATGAGTGAACACGCTTGAGGGACCCTCGAATAATCTGATTATGCGCCTAGCGACCACTTTACCGCTATGATTCAGCCAACGAGAGACAGGAGCCAGTTGGAACCCGACCGTTTTCGATCATCTTTCGACCCGTCCTGCGGGCCC
>JAVEYP010000414.1:0-2792 GCA_034003445.1 Desulfobulbus sp. | reverse complement strand
CTGCACCCGGCGAGGTCGTCAATGAGACCGACGTAGCCCTGGAAAGAGCCAAGCCTGGTTCCAAACCGGAAGGCGCCGGAATTGTTCAGAGCCGCTTCACAGCCACAATCCTCGACCTGGACAAGGCGAGTGAGACGGCCACGCTGAAGCTGGCCGACGGCAGCGTCGCCACCGTCAAGGTGCGCAATCCAGCCCATCTCGACAAGGTCAAGGTCGGCGACACCATTATCATCAGGCATCTGGAAGCGGTGGGGATAACGGTCAAGGGCAAGAACCGTTAAGGTGTCTGCAGTGACTTTACACGTTCCCTGGCCTAGTCCGAGACACCCGGTTCGGATGGCTCGTAGACCTTCTTTTCCATAAACAGGAGCAAATCATGAAGACACACACAAACGACAGGTGCAACTTGATTACCCTGGCAGCACCTGTAATCGCTCTGGTACTGGCATTCGCCATCCTCACGCTCGGCTCACCCCGAAGCTTGCAGGCGGCTACTGCTGAAGAGCTCGACAGTGAGGCCAACAACGCTCTCCAGACCCTGTACCGGACCACGCCAGCCGCCAGGGATATGGCCAGGGTGGCCAAGGGCATCCTTGTTTTCCCCCGTATCGTCAAGGGCGGCTTCATCTTTGGCGGCCAGTACGGTGAAGGCGCCCTGCGCGTGGGCGGCAAAACAACCGGGTATTATCGAAGCATCGCTGCCAGTTACGGACTACAGGCTGGCGCGCAGACGTTTGGCTATGCGCTCTTCTTTCTCGATGATGCCAGCCTGCGCTATCTGAAGGACAGTGATGGCTGGGAGATTGGCGTGGGGCCGAGCATCGTTATCATGGACGAGGGAAAGGCCCGATCTTTCTCTACCACCACGGCTAAATCAGGAGTCTACGCCTTCTTCTTCAGCCAGCACGGGCTGATGGCTGGATTGGGTATCACGGGCAGCAAGATAAGCGAGATTTATCCGCGCCCTTGAGTGCGTATTCCGAACGAAGTGTCAACCGATCGGAAAGGTGCATAGGATTGCCCGAGGAGGAAGCTGCCGCATGAAAGAGGGAGTTTCCAAACGTAAAGCACATGCACACCGGAGTCGCTATTTATGCGTAACATACTGGTTTATCCAAATAATAAAACATTTTGGGCGTGTGACAGATTTCTCGTCTGAGCAGAAAAAGATTCAGGGAAGTGGAATGAAATGGAACAAATTCAAGTACTAGAAAGAATACTGAGATTCTTCCTAAGTGGTTAACTGACTGAATGTACCACGCTTAAAATCTCAAAGCTTTTGGCTGTACAAGTTTGCTCCCTCGTTCCGGGCACCACGGCACTATCCAGCTAGGTTCGCCAGTGCCCATTCACCCTGTGAATCTATATGATTTGCAGGGTTTTTTGTTCCTCTGGCCAGCGATTCATTGGCAAAATAACGAGTATCCTTGCAACCGAGGGACTCAGCAACATGTGTCGTCGCACGCGCCGGGCAGGCCGCCAGAACGGCGGCAAGGCCTGAGGAAAAAACAGCGAACCTTTAGAGCGGGTCTGGGCAATGTCCACCGAATGGGAAAAAATGATCTGCGGCGAACTCTACGACCCCCTCGATCCGGAGCTTGTCCGACTACGCCAGCGCGCCAGGGACCTGTGCCAGGATCTCAATGCGACCCGCGAGGCGCAGCAGGAGAAACGGCGACGTATCCTGCGCCAGTTGTTCGGCCAAGGCGGCGACACGGTGTGGTTGCAGCCGCCGTTCTTCTGCGACTACGGCACAAACATCCACCTCGGCGAGCGGGTGTTCTTCAACTTCAACTGCGTTGTGCTGGACGTCGCCCCGGTCACCATCGGCGACTACACCCTGTTCGGCCCGGCTGTTCAGATTTATACCGCAACTCACCCCTTTGACGCCGGACTGCGGCGCAGTCAGGAGTTCGCGAAACCCATCAACATCGGTGCGGACGTCTGGGTGGGAGGCGGCGCCATCGTCTGTCCGGGGGTACGCATTGGTTCGTGTGCCGTAATCGGGGCCGGGAGCGTGGTGACCAGAGACATTCCTGAGGGGATGTTCGCGGCCGGCAACCCCTGCCGGGTCATGCGCCCCGTTTCCGAAGACGGCGGACCGCGGTGAACAGGAGGCATCTCACTCGGACGAGTGTGGTTGGTGGACAGCTGCGCTTCTGGTCCGTGGCAACGGCAGGCAGGACCCCGTCTTTTCAGCGCTGCCTTCAGGCTCCTGTCGTTGCCTGCGACAGGGCAATTGGTGCGCGGCACGTACCTTACCTCAACACATCACTATCAACTGAAATGAAATGATTCAATTTCAACAGTCATCATATCTTGAAATAGCTTGTTAGAAAGTTCGTGCACATCGCCATGGCCTGAACTGATAACCCCTTTATAGGAGAAGATTATGTCTGTGCACACAAACTCTTGGAGGAGCATTTTCATATGCTGCATGCTGCTGGCTCTTGCCAGTGGCTGCGCTTCCTACGGTATCGTTCAGAACAAGCCCGGCAATGACACCGACACCGCTGTCCCTTACTCCATGAAGACCTGGGCTAATAGTAAGCAATCTGAGGATTTTGTCTTTGTTCTAGCCTTCTCTGGTGGAGGAACCCGCGCTGCGGCCATGGCTTATGGCATACTCCAGGAATTACGGGAGACCAAGATTGTCAAAGATGGACAACAAGAGCAATTGCTTGACCAGGTAAGCCACATCAGCTCGGTATCTGGGGGGAGTTTCACTGCAGCCTACTACGGCCTCTACGGCGACAAGATTTTTGACACTTTTGAAAGCGAATTCCTAGATC
>JAVEYP010000413.1:0-2812 GCA_034003445.1 Desulfobulbus sp. | reverse complement strand
CTGCCCTCGGCGGCCCCGCTCATCGGGTTTTTCATGTTCGGCAACCTGATGCGGGAGTGCGGGGTGGTGGAACGGCTGTCGAGCACCGCCCAGAATGCCCTGCTCAACATCGTCACCATTTTTCTCGGCCTGGGCGTGGGCGCCCAGATGTCCGCTGAGAAATTCCTCACCCCCTCGACCCTGGGCATCCTGTTTCTCGGGGCCATCGCCTTTTCCATTGGCACCGCTTCCGGCGTGCTTATGGCAAGGTTCATGAACCTGTTTCCCGGCGCCAGGATCAATCCCTTGGTCGGATCGGCCGGTGTCTCCGCTGTGCCCATGGCGGCCCGGGTCAGCCATCGGCTGGGTATGGAGGCGGACCCGGAGAACATGCTGCTCATGCACGCCATGGGGCCGAATGTGGCCGGGGTCATCGGCTCGGCGGTGGCGGCCGGTGTGCTCCTGACCCTCAAAGATTTTGTTGGCTGAGCCGGCATCAGTTGCGGCCGGCCGGTCTCAGCCGCCGTTGACTTTGCCGCGGAGTTGCTTTGGGTCGTGAGGCGGACAGCACATCTTTCGGGTGATAAGACACCCTTTGCGCACTGAGGAGAGGAGAATGATCGTACGCGTGATTATGACCCGCAAGATGGCCAAGTACGGCCGGAGTCTGGATGTCAGCCTGCTGCCGATCCTGTCGGAGTTGCTCGTGGAGTTGCGGAGCATCGCCAATCGTCAGGCCGGGTATATTTCCGGGGAGACCTTGCGCAACGTCAACAATCCGGAAGAATACGTGGTCATCAGCACTTGGCGAACGCTTGAGGATTGGGAACGGTGGTTCGCCAATGAAAAAAGGGCCGAACTCGAAGGCAAGGTGGACGCCCTGATCGGTTCACCGACCATCTACAAAATCTACAGTTATTACTGATCACTGTCGCCTTGTCCACAGGGTTAGAGCCGGCCGCGCCCGCCTGCTGTGGCCGCGCCCCTATTGCTCAGCGGAGATGCGCCGGACCTCGGCTCCATAAAAAAGTACCTGCCCCAGTGGTCAGGCGTTTTTTTTATGGCCTCCGGTTGCTTCCGTCTGTGTCGTATTGGTGTCAAGGCCGTGGGCGGAGGGTGCTGATCGATACCTGTCAGAAGGACAATTCAGGGGTGCTGAGGGTGGAACCGTTCTCTTTGGCAAGCACGGCCACCGGAGCGGCCGTACCGCACCGAGAGCATGGGGTGGGGCAACTGGTGGGTGCGGATCGCGTCGACGAGGAGCCGCTCGACATCCTCTTGGCATTTAAAGATCTCGGTCACCCAGTGCACCGTGCTGACGGGCGTTGCCAGCGGTGTCCCCGTTTTTCCTAATAGCTGATCCTTAATCTTTTTCGTCTGGTTCCCTTGGTTCCGGACAGGGATCTGCCGGGACAATCCTCGGCAGATCGAAAAGATATCTCCTTGCAATGTATAATTTTTCTTCGGAGGTTTCGGTGCAAGGAATAAGATAAGACCACGATATTTCTTTTATGGGCGAACAATGAACGACTCAAAGCCGTACCTGCAAATGTTGCCATCTAAGCCCGTGCAAAGCAGGAGCTACTGCTCCTGCTTTTTCATTTAAACCTGGACCGTTCGCCTGGTTTGGCAGCAGTCGCAACAAATTTTGCATTCGCTGACCAACTGGATTATGGTGCTGGACCAAACTGGCCGGGCGGAATTTTGGTACCCCGCCTGTCGGAACAATTCTATCTGCAGGTGCACAATGATCAATAAAGTCATTCTCATTGGTAATTTGGGAGCCGATCCGGAACTCCGCTACACCCAGAGCGGCGCCCCCGTCGTTTCCTTTCGGGTAGCGACTACGGAGCGCTGGAAAGGGCAGGACGGTCAGATGCAGGAGCAGACCGAATGGCACAGTATCGTTGCCTGGCGGCGTTTGGCCGAGATTTGCGGCGAATACCTTTCAAAAGGGTCGCGGGTCTATATTGAAGGCAAGTTACAGACCCGCAAGTGGCAGGATCAGAACGGCAATGACCGTTACACGACCGAGATCGTCGCCCGGGAAATGAAAATGCTCTCTCCGCGCGCCTCGGGTGGTGGCAGCGGGGAATTTAGCGGCGGCCAAAGTTTCGGAGGTGGGGATTCCTTTCAAGAGCCAGCGCCCATGGGGGATGATGTCCCGTTCTGAGCTGACACGGGTTTTTCTTTAGGGCATTGGTTGGAGTGGTCGCGATGCGGCTTGTGGTTGACGCCAGTCGAGCCAGCCGCGCCAGCGGATATCAAGCGTTGCGGCGAAAGGCATGCCGCTCCACAGGGGCACAGTCTTCAGAAAAGGAAGTTTCCGTTGGGTCGCCGAAGAAATCACTCGTACGTATCTAGCTGATACTTACTCATATTATGTCCTTCTTCGCTGACAAGGTGAATGAAATCAGTCTATTCAAGGACGGCTCGAACGGACTATTTCCCTTGACAGGTGAGAGCCTTAGCGGTAATGAATAGCCGTTCATTTTTAGGAAATTTATAACTTATTGTTCCTATAAGGATTACGTTCATTTTTATTATGTTCATGGGAGAGGTCTGATTCATGGCAACGGAACTGGTGCTTTCAGCTGTAACCTTGGTCGGGATCGCAATCGTCATTCCGCTGATTATGCTGGCGACTGTGGTTTTTGGTCCACGGGCCGACGGTGTCGCGAAAAACGAGCCGTATGAAAGTGGCGTTAAGCAGATGATTGGTTTGGCCGAGCAGAAGTTCAGCGTCAAGTTCTATCTACTCGCCATTCTCTTCCTCCTGTTTGATATTGAAGCGGTGTTTATGTATCCGTGGGCCGTCAGCGTGCGTGAACTC
>JAVEYP010000412.1:0-2828 GCA_034003445.1 Desulfobulbus sp. | reverse complement strand
CTGACCTCCAAGGGGCAGGTGGTGACCTACCAGCTGAGCACGACCGACGCCAATACCCTCGTCGCGGTCGCGGCAGACGGCCGCATAGTGTTCACTTTCAGTGTGAACGAAATATCAGGGGAGGTGACCTTCAATCTCAACGACCAACTGGATCACCAGGGATATGGCGACGGCGAAATTCTTCCCATCCAGAACCTCGGCGAGTATGTGCAGGTGAGTGTCACCGATTTCGACGGCGATACAGCCACGGACACCTTTGCCGGCCTGATCGAGATACAGGTAGAGAACGACGTGCCGATGGCGAACGTGGAGGCCTTGCCCATCCAGGCCATTGTGGCTGAGGACGGGATGTCGTATGCCACGGGCGACGGGTCCGAGGGGAACAAGGAGTCGGGTGAAACGAATGACACCGACGAGGCCTCTGGAGCGGCCGGTTCGCTGGCCGCGCTGTTCAGTGCTGGTGCGGACGAAGGACTTGGTTACGGCATCACGACGGATGGAGGGATTCTTAGCGGTCTCGATCCGTTGTATTCGCAGGGCGAGATGCTCACCTACAGTTCAACCGGTTCGGTGCTCACGGCCAGTGCCGGTGGTCGTGAGGTGTTCACGTTCACCGTCAATGATGACGGTTCGTGGAGTTTTGATCTGAAGGATCAGCTCGATCATGTTGATGATGGCTCGAACACGGAGAACACGGCCCTGGTCAGTGGAGCCGATGGCTCGGGTTCAGTTGCAGGGATCGATTTTTCTTCTGTGCTGACGGCGACCGACTTTGATGGCGACACGGTGACTGGCTCGGCTGCCGGCACCTTTGTGGTGACGGTTGTTGACGACGTGCCGGAGCTCGAAATCATGGGTGAAGGTGTCATCGGGGTGGTCCACGAGGATGCGCTGAATGCAACCGATTCTGTCGATCCGGATCTTTCGACTGGTATTCCTGAGCCCGGTGCCGTCTTCCAGGACATGGTCACGCTGCAGTTGGCGCCCATGGTCCGTACCGCACCCGGTGCGGACGAACCAGCACCGCCGGTCTACAGTATCGTCGATCCGAACGATGCTGCCTCTGGTCTGACTTCCAATGGCCAGGTGGTGACCTACCAACTGAGCACGACCGACGCTAACACCCTCCTAGCGGTCGCGGCAGACGGCCGTACAGTGTTCACCTTCAGTGTGAACGAAACATCGGGCGAGGTGACCTTCAATCTCAACGACCAACTCGATCACCTGGGATATGGCGACAGCGAAATTCTTCCCATCCAGAACCTCGGCGAGTATGTGCAGGTGAGTGTCACCGATTTCGACGGCGATACAGTCACGGACACCTTTGCTGGCCTTGTAGAGATACAGGTCGAGAACGACGTGCCGACCACCGACGCGGACGATGCGAGCCTGGGGTATGATATTGGCGGTACTGTCACGGAATCGTTCAATAATTTACCTGGTGCGGATGAGCTGATATCAGACATTACCTTCAATCTGACGGAAGGGGCACCGGTATTGAGTGACGTCGGCCAGATGACGAGCGACGGAACCGGGCTGGTCTGGCATATCGACCAGGCCACCGGCAACCTGCAGGCGGTGAAGAGCGGCGATGTCTCCTCCGTTCCGGTGTTCACAGTCACTACAGACAAGACGCCAGGCGGGGAGTATGCCGGAACGTATACCGTCGACATCGCGGGATCGGTCGATAACGGCAGCGAGGCAGTGAGTTATACCCTTTCCAGTACACCATCCGGAAATGGTCCTGACGTGATCATCACTGGAGCGCAAACCGGTTATGATCCCATTACTATTTACGCAGATGCCTTACAGCCAACAAATGGCTCGGTCAACGTGTCAAGCCAGGGGGTCGGAGTCAACAATCAATTCATTGATAGTTCAGAAGTACTTTCCTTTAAATTTTACTCGGATTCGGCCAGGACGAGTCCTCTGGTCGTGACTGCTCTAGGGTTTACGGTTAATTACCTTTCGAACTCAGAATTAGCCCATTTTACCCTTTGGAGCGATGGCTCCCAGGTGGGCACCAAAGTCTCGAAAGCCGGCGCCACCCGAGAAGACAATGCGACAAATAGAACCCCAATCACGGTCACTGCTGTGGATGCTGGCGAACCTGCCGGCGCCACTTTTGACGAGATCCGTTTTGAGGGGACTGGGGTGGAAAATGGCTATCGCCTCCTGATCTCTTCGCTTATCGTCACAACTGAACCGCTTGACCAGCAGATTGCCATCCCCTATACCGTGACCGATGCGGACGGGGATACGGACTCGAGCGAGTTTAGCTTGGTCTTCCTCAATGCGGACCAACTGACTCCAAGCCCTGTGGTTTTGGATGACGACAGTGACGGCGAGGGGGCCTCCGCTACGATGAACATTATGGATGCGGCCGCCTTAGTTCCAGAGGAGCACCAGCCTGCAGACACCAATTCAGAGAGCGAGGAGTGGTCGGCCGAGGGGGATGATTCTGCTGGCGGGGGAGAGGGGGATGGCGCCGGGCTGCCGGTGACGGCAGCGGATGAGGAGCCCAGTTCGGGCGAGGCACCAGACGCCGCTGGCGATACTGGTCCCGATCAGGTGGTGGGCATGACCTCCGCAGGGGTGGAAAACAGCGAGGTGGTTGATCCTGTTGCTGGAGTAGGCCGCGGCCCCGAGAGTGCCTCCGAACAACCGTACGCTGCTGCAGGGGACTTGGCCGAAAGTTCGGGCACGGCGGCGGTTGAGGACAACAATGAACCGTTGCCCGATTTTGACCTGCAAACTGGCGCGGCAGCCGGCGACTCCGCTCAACTGGCCGCAGCGGATGCCAGTGCGCAACCGGTTGAAGGTCCCGA
>JAVEYP010000411.1:0-2837 GCA_034003445.1 Desulfobulbus sp. | reverse complement strand
ACATCACCCCGCGCACCATCATCTCCGAAATCAAGGATGCCATGACCCAACACCTGCGCGCCTCAGGCTGGCGGCCGGCCGAGGGCGAGGACGCCGAATCGCAGGGTCTGCTCACTTCGGCAGAGCCAGAGGTGGTGTATCACAGCGTCGACGACCTGCGCCGGGAGATCACCAGCCTGGAGAAAAAGATGCAGGAAGCGGCGCGGCAACTGGCCTTTGAGGAGGCGGCCGGCTACCGTGACCGAATCAGGGAACTCAAGATGATGGAGTTGGCTATTGGCTGATTTCTGGTACAAAAGTTCGCTCGCCGTCGCCCCGCCCGTGGTGGCGACGCTGCTCAAGGCCTGGTTCTCAACCTGCCGGCTGCAAGTGCGCGGCCGGGAGCGATTGGACGCGGCGGTGCGCGAACATGGCTCGGGCATCGCTGCCCTGTGGCACTATTCCTTTCCGTACATCTTCTACCACCTGCGTGTGTACTCGGCCGCGGTGATGGTCAGCTCCAGCCGGGATGGTGAATACATCGCCCGGCTGGCCGAGCAGTTCCACCACGTGCCGGTGCGAGGCTCTTCGAACCTGCGCGGTTTTCGTGCTCTGCTCGAGATGGTTGAGCAGGTGCGTCACGGCAGCAACGCCGTCATCGTCGCCGACGGCTCCCAGGGGCCGGCGCGGCAGGCCCAGGCTGGCGCCATTTTTGTGGCGAGCAAATCGGGTCGGCCCATCATGCCTATGGCCTGGGCCGCAGACCGCTGCATCGCCTTTAACAGCTGGGACCGCACCCTGATCCCCAAACCTTTTGCCAACATCGTGCTGCATCACGGCGAACCATTTTTTGTGCCGGCGGACCTAAGTCGTACCGAGATCGAGGCCTATCGGCAGGAACTGGAAGAGCGGCTCAATAGACTATACGACGAAGTCTGGGGTGAGCTTGGCCTGCCTGCCCACGATTTGGACGCGGTACAGCGGCAGGAAAAAAACAGTTGAGGTTTCCTGGGTATCATTTTGTCGTATCGATGAAAAAGTTGGTTTGTCATCATGGGTCAGCTTGGATGGAAAAGAGGTTATGGATCAGGAAACAGTGAAAAGTGTGGTGCTCGCCGGCCTAAGCGGCGGGTCGGGCAAGTCCGTGGTCTCAGTGGGGCTGATTGCTGCCCTGCGCCGCCGCCAGCACGGCGTGGTGGCCTTTAAAAAGGGGCCGGATTACATCGACGCCGGCTGGCTGGGCAAGGCTGCGGGCCGACCCTGCTACAACCTCGACCCTTACCTGATGGCCTCGGAGGCCATCATTACCACCTTCCTGGGCCACCTGCAGGATTGCTCCTTTGCCGTGATCGAGGGCAACCGCGGGCTGTACGACGGGGTCAGTGTGGCGGGTGAGTACTCCACTGCGGAACTGGCCCTGCACCTCGACCTGCCGGTGCTGCTGGTGGTCAACTGCGCCAAAGCGACCCGCACTGTGGCGGCCTTGGTGCTTGGCTGCTGCGTCTTTGAGCCGCGCCTGCGCTTTGCCGGCGTAATCCTTAACCAGATCGCCACTACCCGGCACGAATCCATTGTCCGTCAGGCAGTGGAACGGTACACCGACCTGCCTGTGCTGGGCGTTATGCCGCGACTGCACCAGGACATCTTCCCGATGCGCCACCTCGGCGTGACTCCGCACCAAGAATATGGTGGTGCCGACAAGGCGGTGGCCGGGCTGGCGAACGCGGTTGAGGCCCATTTTGACCTGGACGCCGTGGTAGCGGCCATGCAGCCAGTGCTGCCTCTACCCGCAAAGGTGCGACCGGTGAGCGTCGGCCAGGACGAAGTGATCATCGGCGTGTTTCGTGATGCGGCCTTCCAGTTCTACTACGAGGAAAACCTCGAGGCCCTGCGCAGTGCCGGTGCGCGCCTGGTGGCCATTGACGCCCTGCAAAGCAAGGCCCTGCCCTCGGAGTTGGACGGTCTCTACATTGGCGGCGGGTTCCCGGAGACCAGCGCCAGTGAACTGGCGGACAACACCAGCTTCCGCGCCTCGGTGCGCGCACGTATCGAGGCCGATTTGCCGGTCTATGCAGAGTGTGGCGGCCTGATTTTTCTCGGCCGGTCAATCCTCCTTGAGGGGCGGGAATACCCGCTCGCCGGTGTCTTTCCAGTGACCTTTTCGCTGGCGAAAAAGCCGCAGGCGCACGGGTATTCGATCTTCACTGTTGAGCGGCCGAACAGCTTCTACCTGGTGGGCACGCGGGTCCATGGCCACGAGTTCCGCTACTCTGTGGTTCACGACTGGCAGGGCGACTCCGGGGATCTGGTCCTGCGCCTGGAGCGCGGCACCGGCTTCCGGGACAAGCGTGACGGCCTGGTGCACAGAAATGTCCTTGCCCTTTACACCCATGTACTCGCCTCAGCCACGCCTGAGTGGGCCGACGGCTTTCTTGCTGCCGCGCGTTACCATGCGGCGAAGCGGAAAGCGACCTGAACAATGTGGCCCATGGCTACGCCCCTTTTGACATCCGTTCGGCAGTTGTTCTATAATGGCGACAACTCTCCTCACTCCTGCCATGGGACTACTTCCTTGAGAACATTTGCTTCGCTTGTTACTCTTCTGCCGCGCGTTTGCCGCCCCGTTGCCACCACGGCTGACACTCCTGAGCCGCCAGCCAGCACTCTTGATCCGGCCTGGCAGGTGCTCGACCGGGCGCCAATGGAGATCCTCTGCATTGACAAGGACTTGCGCATCACCCGCGCCAACCGATTCGCGCTGGTTGCTGCCGGGTCAGAGCGCAGTCTGCTCGGCCTTTCCTTGGACAAACTCGCGCCGGAGTTGATCACGCACCCGGTGATCACCGCTCTGCAGGCTG
>JAVEYP010000410.1:0-2839 GCA_034003445.1 Desulfobulbus sp. | reverse complement strand
CATGCTTGCCGGTCTGCAGGGTTCGGGTAAGACGACCACCGCGGCCAAGCTGGCGAAACAGTTGAAGGAAAAGGGGCGCTCGCCCCTGCTGGTACCGGCAGACGTCTACCGGCCGGCGGCCATCGAGCAGTTGCGCGTGCTTGGCGAGCAGGTGGGCGTGCCGGTTTTCGCCTCTACCGTGGAGCAGAAGCCGGTGGATATCGCCCGGCAGGCGGTTGCCCAGGCCGCGGCTGGTGCGTACGACACGGTTATCATAGATACGGCCGGCCGACTGCACGTCGACGAGGTGTTGATGGGCGAGCTGCAGGAAATTAGCCGCGCCGTGCCGCTTGCCGAGGTGCTGTTCGTGGCGGATGCCATGACCGGTCAGGACGCGGTCACTGTTGCCGCGAAGTTTAACAGCGACCTGGAGATTACCGGCGTCATCCTCACCAAGATGGAAGGTGATGCCCGTGGCGGCGCCGCCCTGTCGGTGAAGAAGATCACGGGCAAGCCGATCAAGTTCGTTGGTGTGGGCGAATCGGTTGATGCTCTGGAAGTGTTCCATCCAGACCGGACCGCCTCGCGCATCCTTGGCATGGGCGACGTGTTGTCGCTCATCGAGCGCGCCGAGGCAGTGGTCGACCAGAAGGACGCGGAGAAACTCGCACGCAAGATTCAAAAGAACGCCTTCACCCTGGAGGACTTTCTCGACCAGATCCAGCAGATCAAGAAGATGGGCTCTCTGGAAGAGCTGATGGGTATGATTCCGGGGATCAACAAACTCAAGCAGCTCAAGAACGCGCCCAAGCCTGACCAGAAAGAGCTGGTCAAGACCGAGGCCATCATCCGTTCGATGACTCTGAAGGAGCGACGCAACCATCTGATCATCAATGCCGGCCGCCGGCAGCGCATTGCTAACGGCTCCGGGACCAGCGTCGCTGAGGTCAACCGAGTGCTCAAGAGTTACACGATGATGCTGAAAATGATGAAAAACCTCAAGGGCAAGGGCATCATGAGCGGCGGCAAACGCCGCAAACTTCCCAAGGGGCTGAACAGATAGAACAGGCAGTACCCAATCCAGTGCGGCCGCATCGGCTCGACCGTTCGCATCGCCGTGTTTCACACGTTTACCGGAGGATCGTCAATAATGGCAGTTCGTATTCGTTTGACCAGAAAGGGCCGAAAGAAACAACCTCACTACCGTATCGTTGTCGCTGACAGCCAAGCGTCGCGCGATGGTAAATTCCTTGACATTGTTGGTACCTACGACCCGATGCAGAATCCGGCCATCGTCACCATCGACGATGAGAAACTCGATGCGTGGATGCAGAAAGGCGCAACCCTCACCGTTACAGTGCAGAGCCTGCTTAAAAAACACCGCACCGGAGCGGTCGCTGCGGCATAAATGAAGGAGTTGATTACGTTTATCGCCTCCCGCCTGGTCGATCATCCGGACGAGATCACCGTGTCGCTTCAGGAGGACGATGACAAATTGGTCATAGAACTGCGAGTCGCCCGGAGTGATTTTGGCAAGGTGATAGGCAAGCAGGGGCGTACGGCCAGAGCCATGCGCGCCGTACTGGCCTCTGCCCATCCGGCGGACAGGAAACGGCCGCGGCTCGAAATCGTCGATTAGTGACGGACCGGCAACCCGAAGGCAAGGAGTCGTTCGTTTTGCTCGGCATGGTGATGCGGGCGCATGGACTGCGTGGTGAGGTGAAGGTTTGGCCGTTGACCGAATCACCGGCCAACTTCACTCGTTACCAGAATCTGTATTTGAGTTCTGCGGAAGGTGGTGAGAAAGTCGCCTGTGAGGCCCTGCAGGCCCGGGTTAGTGGGCAGACCGTGGTGCTGCGACTGTCTGGTTGCTCCACCAGGGAGGCGGCGGAGCAACTCGCTGGCAGCAAAGTATGGTTGCCGACCAGTAATCTGCCACCGCTGGGTCCGGACGAGTTCTATCTGCACGCGCTCGAGGGCAGACGGGCCGAAACCGTTGACGGTCAATACCTCGGCCGGGTAGTGGCTATCCTCAGCAGTGGCGGCCAAGATATTCTCGTCGTCCGCAACAAGGGCGCCGAGCTGTTGGTGCCTGCGGTACGCACTTTTGTTCGCGTCGTGGAGGATGACCGGGTGGTGCTCGAACTGCCCCCCGGGTTACTTGAGCTCAATCCGTGAGTCCTGCCAACAGTCCGATGCGGTTCGACATCCTTACGATTTTTCCGGAATTTTTCGTCTCGCCGCTCAATGAAGGCATGGTGCGGCGCGCGTTACGGGCAGAGCAGATCCGCGTGGCGGTGCACAATATTCGTGACCATGCGCAGGATCGGCACCACATGACCGATGACCGCCCCTTTGGCGGTGGCGAGGGCATGGTGATGAAGCCTGAACCTCTGGCGGCCTGCCTCAAGGCGGTGTGCAGCGAGGGGCCTCGGCCGCTGGTGATCCTCCTGTCTCCCCGGGGCGAACAACTGAATCAATCGGTGGTCGCTCGACTGGCTGGGGAGGAGCGATTGGCCCTTGTCTGCGGCCGCTACGAAGGTGTGGACGAGCGCTTTCGCAGCCGCTACGTGGACGAGGAACTGTCCATCGGTGACTATATCCTGACGGGAGGTGAACTGGCTGCATTAGTGGTCCTGGATGCGGTCACTCGGCTGTTGCCGGACGTGCTCGGCTGCGAGGATTCGGCTGCTTGCGACACCTTTAGCCGCGGTTTACTTACACACGGACAGTACACTCGGCCGCGGGTATTTGAGGGTGAACCGGCGCCAGAGGTGTTACTTTCCGGCGACCATGCGGCCATCGCAGCCCACCGGTTTCTCGAGTCGGTCCACGTGACCCTTGCGCGGCGACCCGAATT